>NZ_JBNNTW010000003.1:0-295042 GCF_050279145.1 Lysinibacillus sp. NPDC094177
TTTCATTTGGCACTGTGACTCTACTGTTGTTTTCCGAAGCATTCCGCTCGCTTTCCGCGGGCGAGCGCCGAGCCTCCTCCTACGCTTCGCTTCGTTCGGGGTCTCGTCTGTCTCGCTTTCCCGCAGGAGTCGAGCGGTGCTTCTCCAAACAACGCAATGTATCATACTATTATTTTAGTCATGCTTTCCTTTATAATATAAGAATTAATGTGCAGGTGGTGCCCCCGATGATTTTAAATCAAGAAACCTTTAATTCGCACTTGTGGCAAAGTTGAATCCTATTCTTACACAAGGACCACGAAAAGAAGAAGACAAGTTTGAGTTTAATAAAGATGCCGGAATGTTTATTTGTAAGGCTGGTCATCTCGCGACAAGAAAAGCACGTACGGGTAAAAAAGGAACGAGTAAGAGTCAAAGTCAGACATATTATTTTGATATTGAAAAATACAAAGTATGTCCAATAAGAGAGGGCTGTTATAAAGAAGGCGCAAAAAGTAAAACGTATTCTGTCACAATTAAGTCGGATACACATGCCGAACAAGAGGCATTTCAAAATACGGAAGCATTTAAGCAATTAGCCTTAAATCGCTACAAAGTAGAAGCGAAGAATAGTGAATTAAAAAACGGACACGGGTACGATACGGCATCGACTGCGGGTCTATTTGGCATGGGAATTCAAGGTGCTACAACGATATTCGCTGTCAATTTGAAACAGATATTAAAGCTACTAAACAAAAATGAATAAGGAATAGAGACGGAAATAAGGCACTTCCTGTTCAAAAATGAACAAGAAGTGCCTTATTTTTATCTGAAAAAGGTTCGCTATTATAAAAGCGTAAGTTTTTCAGTGCCCTCCATATTTTCCAAGCGTTATTTATATGCCACGTTATTTGATTTCATGTGTAATATGACTGTTATTTTTTTATAGCAACAAAGCGTAATCGGCAATAATCAGCAACCCATTGATGATCCTGATAAAGCTTTGGCTTTAATAGTTCTTCACATTTTGCATAAATTTGTTCTTTTTCAGATTCAGATAAATGCTGGAGCATATTATTACTGAACATTACTAGCCAATTACGTAGCCCAGCATCGCCTTCAAGTGGTGTTGGGCGCTCATATAGCGTAATCATTTCAACTGTAAAACCTGCATCTTCTAATTTCGACTGATATTCTTCTAAAGTTGGAAAATACCACGGGAAATATTCCTCTATATAAGATAGTTTTAATTCATCCATGCTTTTTTGAAGAGCCCAAACAATAGAAGCGATATTACCATGTCCGCCCATTTCAGCGACGAAACGACCACCTTGATTAAGTGCGCTATAAATGTTTTTTATGACTTCATCTTGTTGTTTCATCCAATGTAGGGCAGCATTTGAAAAGACTGCATCGAATTGATTTGTCATGTGAAGTGCTGTTGCATCCATTGTTTGAAATGTAATGTCTGGGTATTTTTGCTGTGCAGCGATAATCATGTCATGGGAGGCATCTATCCCTTGAACATTAGCACCAAGAGCTGTAATTTCATGGGCTAAATCACCTGTACCACATCCGACATCTAAAATTCCTTCATTTTTCTGTGGTGCAAGCAAATCCACTAAACTTCCTCCAAATTTTGAAACAAAGTCATGCTTTTGATCATATAAATTGGCATTCCATATTGTTGTCATTGTCCCTCATCTCCTTTGTTTGAGCATAGCAGAGGGTTTAATGGAACAGAAATGCGTAAAATGATTAGTTTTGATTCCATATTGGAATATAGGGAAGGGCGTCAGTTTAGCATTAGCTTCGATGAACCGTATCATAAGTAAGTGCGTTTTCTCTGTAAAAAAACAATAAGCCTATTTAAGATATAGCAGTCTTGAATAGGCTTTATTTCCATTGTTACAAGTAAGAGAGTTATTTATATGGTGAATAGACTAGGAATGTATTCAAATTTCTTTTGTTGAAGGTTTTTTGACATAATATGGTGAATATAATAAAGAAAATATTTTTTTCTACTAGGCAAATTTCATTAAGTATTATACATATAAAACCCACTTCTGTAATTATTATCTATGATAAAAACGGTTTTAGTAATATCCTATTAATAAGGAGGCGTAGTATGAAGCAACTTTTTATAAAGCAGAAGGTATTCAGTTTAAGTGGAAAATTTACGGTAAAGGATCAGCAGGAGAAGGATGTTTATTACGTAGAGGGCAGTTTTATGCAAATTCCAAAAACGTTCTCAATTATGAATGCAGCAAGAGATGAGGTCGCGCTTATTACGAAAAAGGTGTTCAGCTTTTTACCGAAGTTTTTTGTTGAAGTAAACGGTCAAGAGGTGTTAACGATTAAGAAGGAGTTTTCTTTCTTTAAAGCACGCTATACAATTGATTCGGCAGGCATTGAGGTAAAAGGTAACTGGTGGGATATGGATTTTCAAATCTTACAGCATGGCGAAGTCGTCGGTAAAGTGAACAAGGAGTGGTTCACTTGGGGCGATAGCTACAAGGTACAAATATTGAATGAAGAGATGGAAGCTATCATTATAGCGCTCGTTGTCGCAATTGATTGTGTAAAGGCTGACCACGCTGCTGCTTCCTCAGCAGCGGCGACTTAACGTAGGGACGTACTATATAAAATGCTTAGAGGTTTTCTTTAGAAATTAAAATTTTGGAATAATATTAAAAAAGTGGGGAAATCTCAAAAGAATTCCCTGCTTTTTTTTAATGGAATTCTTATGTGAAGACCTCAAAGTATAAATAGATAAACTATAATAGGCTAAATCGATTAATATTTGGTCTGTTTTTTTGTTTATACTCACTACTTTTGTAAAAAAGAGCAATTTAAGAAGGTATAAAACAAGAGGAGAGCCTTGGATAACAATTGTTATTCAAGGTTTTTTTATAAGAAATGGAGAGTTATGATGAAGAAAAAGCTAATATTAAGTGATATGATAAAATTCTAACCTGCACCAAAAAAGGCAAAAGATAATGTTCAGGAAAATATATTTATCGGTTTGATAGCTCTCAATAAAGAAGAAATTGTTATTTCTCTAAAGAAAATTTATACATACTACCACGTATAACTACACCATAAGTATGTGATGTTTTAATGATGATGATCGTAAAATGGAGAGCCTTCAATCGAATAAATAATGAGTTCCGAAAATTATAGTCCCCACAAATAACTTGTGTCTTTTCTTTTACAAGTTGTTCCCGTGCATATTCGAGTAACCAACGTTCACCATTGTTTAAGTAGGTTTATATTTTCGTATTGAATTCCATTTGAAATATATTTGGTTCCTTTTCTGATGAAAATTTTTAAAAAGGGTAATTTTAAAACAAATTTAATAAACTGATAACGCAAAGCGAAAACTCCTAACGTATTTGTCCCTACAACAATTACGATAAGTGAGTTTTCGCTTTTATACTATAGCAAACTGTAAAATTGTTGAATTTCTATAATGCCGACCCTAAATTACGATAATGTGCCATATTTAATAATTTATCATGAAGAATTCTATTTTGATGAAATTTTTCTATTATTTCACATTTTCTTTCATCTTATTTCACATTTATTCTGTATTATTGGAAATTGAAAGGGGATTGTAAACATTGAAAAAACTATTCGCATTAGGAATTATATTGTTAAGTATCATCTCTGTAGGTTTTTTAGACAATAAGCACAAAATGAGTGCTGAGGCAGCTAAGTCTAGTTTAGAACAAGATGTACCTGATAAAACAAATTGCGCATTTTGTAACATGGTTGTTTACCAAAAAAAAGATAAAATGGGCGTTTTTGCGGCGCAGGCAATTAAAAAGAAAGGGAAAGTGGTTTATTACGATGACATTGGTTGTCTTTTATACGATGAAGAAAAAAATAAAGAAAAAAATAAAAAGTATGTTCGTGATTACAAAACATTGAAGTGGGTTCAAGCTGAAAAGGCAACTTATGTTAAAACATCACTAGCTTCACCAATGGACGATGGCTATATATATTTTGATAAAGAAGCTGATGCGAAGAAATATATAGCCAAACATTCAGGTACAAAGATTGTCCCGTTTAAAACTGTTCGAAAAGAGAGTATTGAGAAATATCAATAAGTATATTTAAAAACACAATAAATTTAGGAAGGAAAATATAGAATGAGAAAATATTTAAGATTTGGATTGCTTGTATGTGTAATTTTAGTAGCATTTTTAAGTGGTAATCAAAATTCGACTGCATTTGCAGGAACTACAGATGTCCAAGCTATTAAAAAAGGAGAAGTAGTTTATTATAAGAATGTACTTTCATTGTTATATGATGAATTAAATGAAGGAGCTACACTAACAAAAAAAGTTCAGGATTATAATACAAAAAAGTGGGTTGCGTTAGATTCGGTAACAATTGTTAAAACTAATACTTCAAAAAATATTTATTTCTCAAAAGAAGCAGATGCAGATCAATATATTAACGCTTCTAAAACAAAGAAAAATGTAACATTAAAAAAGGTTGAACTAAATACAATTAAAACTAGTGCCAAGGAAAAATATGATAAAGAAGCACCAAGTATTGTATTAAATGTGAGCACAACAAAGCCAACGAAAACAGATGTTACAGTGAATGTAGATGTTACAGATAACGAGGAAGTGACCTTGATAAAATGGGCAATTGGTACAAAGCCAGCAAATAAATTTTCAAATGTAGGCACAACATTGACAGATAACTCATTTACAGTAAGTAAAAATGGAACATATACAGTTTATGCTTTAGACAATGATGGTAATAAAAGAACAAAATCAATCACAATATCAAATATCGATACAACAACACCAGTAATAACACTTTCAATACCTGAAAGTGATGTAACAGCAGTAAGTAAAAAAATACAAGTTTCAACTACTGATGATACTGGGATTCAAGATCAAAAATGGGCATATGGAAATAAAGATGTAGAATACTTCGTTGATAAGGGTTCAAGAATAGCACCATTACAAAATGCGAATCAAAAGGATAAAATTATCGCACTAAAAAATGGCGTTTATACAGTGTATGCTGAAGATAAAATGGGAAATAAAGCAGTAAAAACAATTACAATCGATGGAATTTCTGAATTTACAGAAGTAACACAAACGGGTGTACATTGTGAAGTATGTCGTATGGATCTTCATAACACTGACCCGAATAAAGTGTATTCTGCCAAAGCGATTGACCAAGAAGGTACTACACATTATTTTTGTAGAATTGGATGTATGTATCATCAAGAAAATGCAAATGGTATAGCATTTACTAATAAATATGTTCGTGATTATAGTGCAACTGCACCACGCTCAAATAACTGGATTGCAGTTGAAAATGCAGTAACTGTAAAATTTAATAAGAGTGAAACAGCCAAAGGAATCATGGGTTGGAATCTTTTCCACTTCACAGATTTATCAAGTGCAGCAAACTACCTAGGTGTGGGCAAAGAAAATGTAGTAGCTGAAAAATTAGAAAATATCATTGAATATACGAAAACGAATAATAAGGGAATGAATTATCAATACGAGGTTGATAAAGTAGCGCAGTAATTTTAAATAACAAAAATTTAAATACCATTTGCGACGGATAGAAAAGCGAAAACTCATGTATCGTATTTGTTGTTGAGACAAATCACGTTAGGAGTTTTCGCTTTGTGTCATTAGTTGAAACAATCTGTTTTATCATTTATTCCTTATTAATTTACAAAATTGGAGGTATTACATTCGTGGTTAAGAATCTGATTTCCATTATTATTATCATGGGTTTAATAACGATAGTTGCAATAAATGTTCTTGGTAATGAGAAAGAAACTGTGAAAACAGCTGAAACAGCTAAAAAAACCGAATCAGCATCTACTAATGAAAAAGAGGATACTACATATCAAGTAGAGTATGTAGCACCCGATTTTGAGTTGAAAACGTTAAAAGGTGAAACAGTACGTTTATCGGATTATGTAGGAAAAAAGGTAATTTTAAATTTTTGGGCAACATGGTGTCCACCTTGTAAAGAAGAAGTGCCGCATATGCAAAAGATTTATGAAGAGTATAAAAATCAAGGTATTGAAATTTTAGCGGTTAACGTAACAAATAAGGATAAAGGGGAAGAAGCGGTTGCTCAATTTGTGAAAGAACATGGACTAACTTTTGAAGTATTGTTAGATGAAGAAGGGTTTGTAGCTAGTAAATATCAAGTATTTACGCTGCCAACGACCTATATGATTGATACCAAAGGCAACATGATTGACATCATCGAAGGTCCAATGAATGAGGCATTGCTGAAAGAATTAATTAACAAGGCTGAATAATAAAAATTATAAAGGACAAAATAACTTTTTGAATATAAACATAACTAAAATCCAAAATTAAGATATATACATAAGTAGAGTATTGATATTGTGAAAAAATGTAATAAGTGCAATATACAGGATTCTCAAGTTCAACTTATATTGTCGTGAAGCACGTGTAGATAAAGTGATTGTTAACTTTCTTCACACGTGTTTTTTATTTCCGTAATATAATACACCAAATATTGTATTAAATTAGGTCGTTTGGTATAATACTAAATATCTAAAAGAGTTTCTGGAGGGTTTATGCTGAACATAAAAGTTAAGCTATGTTTATCACTGTTTTTATGTTTCCTTGTACTAAGCGTGATGCCATTGAAAGATGTACACGCTTTTGAATGGGAAGACGGGAAAATTGTTTTGGAAAAAGGAGAGGTAAAGCTAACGCTGCAACCTGGTGAAAGTGTATACATACCTATCATCTATCATTTCATAGTAGATGGTGATCACACATCCATTTGGAAAAACTTGAAGACTGGAAAAGAAACAGTCGATCAAGGAAGTTCTGAATATGCAAACTGGGACGGTGAAGTGTCAAGTACGCTAGCGGTAACGATTAAAAACACATCATCGAAATCTATACTTATTCAAGGGAATTTAGGGAACTATCAATTAACAACAAAAAAAAGTTCGTTTTCAGATGTAACGACAGATCACTATGCGTATGAAGCTATTGAGTGGGCAAAAGATAAAAAAATTATCGGAGGCTACGAAAATGGGAGATTTGGTCCGAATGATAACGTAACAGAAGCACAATTTACGAAAATGATTGTAAGTTATTTTGGATTAGAAAACACAACGAAACAATTGCCCAAATATACGGCGAACA
The DNA here is from genome assembly GCF_050279145.1 of Lysinibacillus sp. NPDC094177. Classification (NCBI taxonomy): domain Bacteria; kingdom Bacillati; phylum Bacillota; class Bacilli; order Caryophanales; family Bacillaceae; genus Lysinibacillus; species Lysinibacillus sp. NPDC094177. The sequence goes on from NZ_JBNNTW010000003.1 coordinate 7,164, forward strand.
CATCATGGTCAGATGATTTTTACAATCGTTTAGCTACTTATTCGGTGCCGATGAATGGTTATTTTGATGATTCAATCCGAAATACAGCTGTAAAACGTGGTGTCGTAGCGCAAGCATTAGCGTATTTATCGGAAGGCATGTCTATGTATAGTTTAAATAATTCCGTTAATTTTTTACTTGAGTCAGGTATATCAACAGGACAAGGCACTGTAGATATGAAAGATGTATTAAGCATGTTCGGTTATAAAAATAACTTAACACGTGCGCAGATCGTTACGTTTTTATATCGTATGGAAAACAAAAAATATAATCGATTAAGCACTGATGTTAAAAACGTTTATAGTCAATCAGCTTCTCTTTCAATCACAGAAGTAGCAAACACAGGAAAAGATCGAATTGATGCTAGGTTACGACTTGGCAAAAATGGTGTGGAAAAAGCGGGCAATCCCCAAGGCGTGACAGTAGAGCAAGCAGAAAAAATCCTTCGCGAAGCACTTTCATTATCACCTACTTTAAGAGTGGTGCATGACCGGACAGAAGGACCAGATTACATTTTCCAAGTGTACGAGTATAATGGTACTCATAATGCTACACTAGGTTGGTATGGAGTGAATATGCAAACTGGAAAATGGTATGATTGGTTAATGGCACAATGATTAAATTAATTTGTACTAATTTTTTCTAACGATGAAAAGGCAGCTCATGTTATCGCTAGTAACAATGAAATTGTTTGAGAAATATTGTTGTTTGGTTAAAAGAGGGACTAACGAATAATAGTAATTTAGTTTGCAATCAAAACATCACTTAGATTAATAGCGGTGAACAGTATCACAAGAAAATGTGGTTTTTAAACAGAGAAAGCACCATTCCATTACGTGTGGATGGTGCTGTTTTTGGTAAAAGATATTATAAATTTGAACGATAATCAGCTTCAATCTAGCTTTTTAATTCATTATCTTGCCTTTCTCTTCATGAAATGTTAAAAAAAGAGCCCCTAGTAACTTCAAATGTTAATAAATTATAAAAATGAAATCAACAGTAAATTAACATTCATATAGTTTAATAGAATTGTACAAAAGAAATTTACTAGGGGGATTATTAGATGATTAATAACAAACTTGTGAAAAAAGGTGCTACCTTAGCACTTGCTCTAGCTATTGCAGTTCCTGCATTATCACCTTCTGCAGTGAAGGCTCAGGAAAATATAACAATCGAATCTGTTAAATTTAATGGGATGAAAGCACCGTCTACTATTGAAGAAATGGTAAAAACGTATACAACCGCAACAGTTGATGTGAAATATAGCAATGGAAAAGTAAAAACATTTCCGTTGTCCTACAACTACCTATTTAAATCGGAAGATAAGGTAGCAACTGTTAAAGGGGAAAAAATCCCTGCAGGTACACCAATTGATGTAAATGGAAATCCAATTAAGGATCCAAGCAGCACAGACGGAAAATACTTTGTTTCCGATTCTCCGGATTCAAACAGCTTAATGCTGCCTATTAATGGAAAACTTTATATGGTTACACATTATGAATATCAAACCATTGATGCTGCTGGTAAATCAGCATACGGTTTAGTTCCTGCATCTATGTCTTTAACTGAGTTGGAACAGGACAATAAAACAGGTGAATTGAAACCTGTAAAAGTAGAAAAAATTGATTTTTCAGCAGTAAATGGACTTTGGATTCCATGTAATGGATCATTATCTCCTTGGAATACACATTTAGGTTCTGAAGAGTACGAACCAGATGCACGACTTTTCTTAGATCCAACTTCGAAAGTAAGAAGTCAAGTTGAAACATTCTCTCAATTCTATTTTGGAGATAAAGCAAAGGCTAATCCTTATTTCTATGGGTACACTCCTGAAATTACAATAGAAAAGAACGGGAAAACATCAGTTGTAAAGCATTATGGTACAGGACGCTTCTCCCATGAGTTAGCGAAAGTCATGCCTGATAACAAAACAGTTTTTTACGGTGATGATGGCGGTAATACAGGAATGTTTATGTATGTGGCTGATCAAGCAAAAGATTTATCATCAGGTACATTATATGCAGCCAAATTTAAACAAATTGGTACTGAAAACGGTGGTTCAGGAGATTTACAATGGATTAATTTAGGACATGCAACCGATAAAGAAGTGAAAGCTATTATAGATAGCGGCATTACATTTAATGATATTTTTGAAACTTCTGATGCGCCTAAAGAAGGTTTTACAGCTATTAAAACATACTCAAATGAAGGAAAAGTTGAGTATTTGAAACTTAAACCTGGCAAAGAAAAAGCAGCAGCCTTCCTAGAAACTCGCCGTTACGCTGCCATGCTTGGTGCAACTACAGAATTTAACAAAATGGAAGGTGTAGCACTAAACGAAAAGGATAAAAAAGTATATATCGCAATTTCCGATCAAAGTAAGGCTATGGAAAAAGATTCAACAGGAAAAGACCCAGCAGACCATATTCAATTACCAAAAATTAAAGCTGGTGTAACTTATCAATTAGATTTGCAAGATGGTCAAAAGGATAGCGAAGGAAAGTCTATTAATAGCTCTTATGTAGCACGATCAATGTCTGGATTAGTTGTTGGTGAAGATTTAAAAGAAGCTGATTCATTTGGAAACACTGCAAATGTAGATAAAGTAGCAAATCCAGATAACTTAAGTTACTCTGAATCAATGAGAACACTCTTTATTGGTGAAGATAGTGGAGCTCACACAAATAACTACGTTTGGGCATATAATGTGGATACGAAAAAATTAGATCGTGTCTTATCTGTTCCAGCAGGAGCGGAAGCAACTGGATTATTTGCTGCTGATGACCGCAATGGATTCCCATACATTTTCAATAATTTCCAGCATCCTGGTGATGAATTAGAGGCTAAGTCAATTACAGCTGTTAATAAAGATGAATTACTTAAAGCTGTTGACAAACAAATTGGTATTAATAAAACTGGTGGTATTGGTTATATCTCTGGTCTGCCTTCTTTAACAAACATGCCAGATTTCACTGCAACTAATGCTCCTAAAGTAGATAAAGTAACAGCAAAATCTAAATCAGTTAAAGGTACAACTGAAGAAGATGCTACTGTACAAGTTTATAACGGGAAAACATTATTAGGGGAAGCAAAAGCAAATTCAAAAGGGAAATTCACTGTGAAGATTAAAGCCCAAAAAGCAGGCACAAGCCTAACTGTTGTGGCTAAAGACAAAGCTGGAAACGAAATTGAACCAACAGTCATAATAGTTGCTTCTAAATAACAAACACTTACATTTATTGTGTATGTAAAAAATGAAAAGGGCTGTCATAAAAGTGACTTTTGTGACAGCCCTTTTTCTCATTCCATAAATCAGATAAAACTGTATTGATAAAACAAAAGAAGGAAATATGTTTATTTAGTAGAAGTTGTTCATATCAATACGTTTTACATAGAAAAATATAGTTAGAAGGAATGAAAATAATGATTCTTACTGAATATGTGATTGAAAGAGAATTTGTTAATAAATTTATTCAATTCACTTTTGATAATCCACTTGTAATTAATGGGATAGAGAGGAGACTTTTTTTATGGGGGCATGAGATTTTGCTTCCAGATGGAAAAGGTAATTATAATTCAGGAATTCTTGATTTAATAGGTACGGATGAAAGAGGAGAAGTATGGTTAATAGAGGCAAAGCTAAACAGCAACAAAGAATGGAATTCGAACATTTGGGAAAATCAGCTAGGATTATATGCAAAGTCATTACGAAAGAGGTCGGAGCAAGAAATAGTTTTAGGGGCTAGGAGATATATAGTAAAGGAAAGTGCAGGAACATTATTCCCGCCATTTATTCTTGATGGTACCAATAGTCTGTCAGAGGCATTTTGTCAATGGGCTTCATCTTTAACAAAGGATAAGAAGGAAGGACTTACACTGTATGAAACAACTATGAGGAAAATAATGGATGGTGAAATTATACAGTGTGTATTATCGAATGAACCAAGTCAGGGAATTTGGGAGAATCGACATAAAGGTGACTCTACTGCAAGAGCCTATATAACTTTTCAAAAAATGATTGCAGATGTAGTGTTGGAACAGAATAAAGTAGTATCAACAAGTTTTGAAGAGGGACATTGGAGCCATGGAACATGGATTTCCTTTATTCAGAAGAAAAATGAAGTAAAGCCTACTCCAGATAAAATCCCTCTACTACTTGCTGATGGTGTCATCCCCACATATGAACGGATACTTTCATTTATATTGGAGATTGGATGGAATGGGAAATATGTTGCAAACCAAAAAGCATTTCGATTTGATTTACAAACGGTCTATGAAGTGCCTTTACGGATTCATATTGGCTGGATCGATGCAGATGGACAGCAGGATATTCAATATAGAACACCTTATCAATTTGGTTTGAAATTTAATATTGATTTTCGGCATTTTAAAAGACATGTAGATACGGAGATTTGGGAAACAGGTTATAAGCTTGCCAAAGAACTTGCGGAAAAGGGACGTTACAATATTAGAGGAGGAGAATTTTCAATTTTTGATCCATATTGGACTGCTGAGAAAGTAAAAGATTTAAGATGGGATGGGGAAATGTATAGGTTTATCTCACAAAGAAACAGAGATTATATTGGGCTAGAGGAAGAGCAGCATGATCTGAATGGGGTTTTTCTATTTTTGAGAAAAGTAATCAAACATTGAAATAGGGCGAAGCTTATCACACTATTAAAAGTAGTACAAACCAAGACCATGGTTTGTGCTACTTTTTTTATAGTAGAAGTGAAGTTAACTGGAAGGGCTACCCCTCCCAGCTACACAAATTCTATTCTCCTCATAAAAATTATCTGTAATCACTTGACTGGAGGTAAGAAAGTACCCAGTCGGAACGGGAAACAACCAGCGTTACGATTATAAGGCAATTTTTTTCTAAGTTTATGTTTATTAATTCACACACTATTACCAAAATATTGTTGTTTTTTTGTCAACATTTTTCAGATAAATAGGCAACATTTGTCAACATAAATAATAAGATATAAAAAATAAGGGGTGTGGTTGAGTGAATTGGTTAATGATTATTGCTTTTACTTTTTCATCCAGTATCGAAAATTTTGGGTGTAGGACTTTCTTATGGGATTCGGAAGATAAATGTTAGATTTGATAAAAATATATTAATCTCGATCATTTGTTTTCTAATGAGTATGGGAGGCATTTCATTTGGTGTTTGGCTCTCTAAAATTCTTCCAGGTATGCTTCCTGTGATTATTGGAGCGTTATTATTATTTATCATCGGAATTCGGATTATTCTTTTGGCTAAACCGCGGAAACAAGAGACCCTAATAGTGGATAGTAACAATGAAATGCAGTCCAATAATGTTCAAGATATTTTAAGAAATCCTGAGGAAGCACATTTCAATAAGTCTGGAGAAATTGGATGGGGAGAAGCTGTACTTCTCGGCATAGCCTTATCGGCGAATGCACTTACGAATGGGGTAGGTGCAGGTTTACTCGGTCTTTCACCGTTTGTCATCTCGTTAACTGCTGCAATTGGGAGTTTTATTACTGTTTGGTTAGGGGTTAAGTTAGGAAGTAAAGTAGCGGATGTTCGAATCGGTTCATTCACTTTAGGGCAATTTGGAACAATAATTAGTGGAGTAATTTTATTAATAGTCGCTGTTGCAGCTTTCTTTTAACTTCTTTCTGACCTCTATAGGTGGTGAGATGAATGCGGGTTTTAAGTTATTTTTTAGTGTGTGACCAGCATCGTGATGACCTTAAGCCTCCGGACGATTAGGCTGTTGACAAAATGTCAATGGATTAATATACTTTGTGAGAATGATAATTTCATTATTTCATTTTAGACAACGGCGTTAAGTCACGTTAGTCACTGTAAGAAGGGAGAATCGAAATTGGCTGAACAGCGAAACAGTAATACTCTTGGTTTATTGCTGAGACGGTTATTGAAAGAACGTTCATTATCTATGCGGAAGTTTAGTGAACAAACTGGAATCGATACAGCTACGATCTCACGGATAATAAATGATAAGAGAAAAGCGACACCACAACATTTAGAAAAATTTGCTGACTGTCTTGAAGTTCCTTTTATCAATCTTTTTGAAGCAGCAGGATATCCAATTGAACAGAGACAAGAAGAGTCAGAAACAGATTCCGATATCCATACTTCTGTTGACGCAATACAAGCTTTTCTTAAGTCTTCAAATGTTTATGATGATGAATTTTCGGTGGCAAATGTTGAACAGAAATTAGAAAGCTATGGACTCTATGCGCAAACAGAAGAAGGTAAAAATTCGATACTTAAGGATTTTGATGAAAAAATTAAGAGTGTAGGAAGCATAGGCCCGTTTATAAGCAAATTAAAAGAGTTGTATGAGAAATTCGCATCTGAGAAAGGGACACTTTTTGAACTAACCTTAATCGGAAGTACATTATTATATTTTATTATCCCAGTAGATGTTATACCGGATTATCTATTTCCTATTGGTTATTTAGACGATGCAATAGCTGTACAACTTACTACAAAGACATTACTAAAAAAAATAACTTAGACTTAAGTGATAGGTGGATATATTTATGAGAAGAAGCAAAAAGAGCCGTAAATGGCTAAGAAATTTGTTCTTAGCATTCGCATTAGTACTCGTAGCGGGGATTATTTATTCGGTTTATCAATACAATAGTGGATTGGCTATGGCTGAAGATAATCATTTAAAAGATAACGAAAAGGCGTATGACCCATTTGAAGGTGCGGATGTACAATTTGGTCAGATTAATGTGCTATTAATGGGAAGCGATGCTAGAGACGAGGATGGTAGATCGGATACTTTAATGATTGCACATTATGATCAAACGACCAATGATGTAAAATTGATTTCTATTATGAGGGATTCGTATGTCGACATCCCAGGTCACGGAATGAATAAAATAAATGCTGCATTTGCTTTGGGAGGTCCCGAACTTGTAAGGAAAACAATTAAGCAAAATTTTGATATTGATGTTAATTACTACGCTCTCGTGGATTTTAAAGGATTCCCTAAAATTGTTGATCTTTTAGCACCGGATGGGATTGAGGTTGATATTCCATATGAAATGTCCCATGGAATTGGTATGACATTACATCCAGGAAAACAAGTTTTACATGGTAACGAGTTATTAGGATATGTACGATTCCGTCACGATCGTTTAAGTGATTTTGGGCGAGTAGAACGTCAGCAAGAGGTTTTGGGTAAGGTTAAAGAGCAAATCGGTGTTTCAAGCTTAATGAATATACCAAAAATACTTGGCGTTGCTGATTCCTACATCGATACAAATGTTGATAATAAAACAATCCTTACAATTGCAAAAGGAATAGTAAATGGAAAATCTAAAGGTATGGACACTTTACGAATTCCTGTTGCAGGTTCTTTTGAAGACAAACGTGAAAATGTAGGGGACGTCTTGGATATTGACTTTGATAAGAACAAACAGGCATTAGAAGAGTTTTTATCATCAAAGGACCATAAAAAAAATGCTAAGACAGATGACGTTTCATCCCAGGGAACGAAGGTATCAAACTAAATAAGGGCAAAAAATTAGAGTATGTTTTGAACAATTATTTCAAAATATACTCTTTTATTATTTTATGGGTTCCTTTTCGAGAAAAGTGCAACATCATTCCAATCTTATATTGGAGATATTTATATATGTACTTTTAGTTCGTGAAAATTCTCATATTAATGCTAAATCACTTTTGCTACATCAAACATCTAAAATTCTTTCATTTTTTTGTGCAAGCAACTCTACTAAACTTCCTCCAATTTCGAACCTAAGTCATGTTTTTGGTCATATAGAAAGGAAGACGGCAATTTTCCAATCTTAAATACTAAACATAATTTGACAATTCTCCTTACACAATTATAGGGGAATTGTCTTTTTTGGTATCGAAAAGACACTTTTAAAATTCCAGATACAAAGAAATCTGTTTAACACATCTATTAACTCTTCCAACAATAAAAAGCTAAGGTTCTGGGGGGGATTTGAACCGGGGATGTTCAATTGTCAATTATAAAAAATGCAGTGGTTCTTACCTTGATTACGGGATGTGCCATTTTGCTATTTCGATGATTAATGATAATGGCTGCTTACTTTTTTTATTTACAAAAAGGATTATTTAACTTTCATAAACTATGAAAACGGTTTCCACCCGAATATGATAGACAGGTACAAAACAAAGGGAGATTAAAAAATAGTACAACATGCAAGAAAGTTGGAACCGCTTTCTGCAATTAATGGAGCAATTAATAAAATAATGGATTCGTTCGTGATTATAGGAGGGGTAAAAATGCAAATTCCAATTAAGAAAACGCTTGATAAAATTCCAGGTGGAATGATGGTTGTCCCACTTTTTTTAGGAGTATTAACGAACACATTTTTTCCGGAAATTTTAAAAATAGGAAGTTTTACAACTGCATTATTCAGTAAAGAAGCATCATCAACTATTTTGGCATGTTTTATGTTTTTAATTGGTTCACAAATTAATTTCAAATTAGCACCAAAGGCAATAAAAAAAGGTGCAATATTAATAACAGGAAAATTTATAGTGGGTGCAGGAATAGGTATAACTGTAGCAATGATTTTTGGGCCTGCCGGAATACTAGGATTATCACCATTAGCCATCCTTGCAGCGTTATTAAATGCTAATGGTGGATTATATGCATCTCTTGCTTCATCGTATGGTGACGAAACTGATGTAGGCGCATATGCTGTATTTTCTTTAAAAGATGGTCCATTTTTCACATTAGTTGCATTAGGTGCATCCGGTCTTGCTACAATTCCTTTTCAAACACTTATAGGAGTATTAATTCCAATAGTAATAGGAATGATTTTAGGGAATATTGATCCTGATATGAGAAAGTTCCTTGGAAGCAGTAAATTATTATTAATCCCATTCTTCTCATTCCCATTAGGTGCAGGGATGGATCTTTCGACTATTATAAAAGCGGGAGGTCCTGGCATACTACTAGGATTAATAGCTGCATTCACTGGAATTGGAGCTTACCTACTTTTGAAGTTATTTAAAGAAAATCCTATAGTTGGACTAGCAACAGGATCAACTGCAGGAAATGCTGTAGCTACACCGGCTGTTGTTGCAGCAGCAGATCCAACCTTTGCTCACATAGCACCAGCAGCTACCGCACAAGTTGCAGCAGCATGTGTAATATCTGCAATACTCTGTCCGATTATTGTTAATTATGTATATAAAAGATCCGAAAAGAAAAAAGCTAAAGAATCAATTGCAAGGGCAACCTGACAATAAAGTAAAAATCTACGGTTATCCCGGCCATTAAAATGAAACAAAGATAAAGCAGTCAGCGGTTTCACTGTCTGCTTTGTTTAGTTACAACAAAGGGTCATTAAGTTAAAAAAACTAATGGGATAAGAAAAATTTTATTAGCATGGTTGCTCTATTTTAAAATAGAAGGAAGGAAACACCATGAATATACCTAATAATGTCATTATAACTACAATAAAAGGAAAAGAAGTTCTCTCTAATCCTTTTTTGAATAAAGGAACAGCTTTTACGAAAGAAGAAAGAGAAGACCTTGGACTTGAAGGTCTGTTACCGCCACAAGTACTAACCCTTGATGAGCAGGTTAATAGGGTCTATGAACAATATTCGATGCGGACGACGAATCTGTTCAAAAACGGGCTGCTTTTTGATTTATATAACCGCAATGTTGTCTTGTTTTACCGTCTTTTGAAAGAACACCTGGCAGAAATGCTCCCTATCATCTACACTCCTACTGTCGGTGATGCAATCCAGTCATACTCTCAAAGCTACAATCGACCAGGTGGCTTATATCTTTCCATTGATGATCCTGAGGGCATTGAAAAGGCATTTTTTAACCTAGGAAAGCAAAAAAATGGTATTGACTTAATCGTCGTTACCGACTCTGAAAGCATTCTTGGTATTGGAGATCAAGGGATAGGTGGTATTAATATTGCGATTGGTAAACTTGCCGTGTACACGGCTGCAGCTGGTATTGATCCAAGCCGTGTTCTGCCAATCGTGATGGATGTTGGCACGAACAATCAGGCTTTGATTGAAGATCCTATGTATATCGGAAACAAAATCGCGCGTGTCCGCGGTCATCGTTATGATCAATTCATTGATTTATTCGTTCAGACTGCAAGAAAGTACTTTCCAGAGGTACTCATACACTGGGAGGACCTTGGCAACGTCAATGCACGAAAAATCTTGGACAAATATGGTGACAAAATCCTTACCTTCAACGATGACATCCAGGGGACAGGTGCTGTTACTCTTGCTGCTATTATGTCTTCTTTGAAAGTAACAGGAGAATTCATGAAGGACCAGCGCATTGTTGTCTTTGGACCAGGAGCCGCCGGCATTGGTATCGCAGACCAAATGGTAGATGCTATGGTTCTAGAAGGGTCTACCAGAGAAGAAGCATGTGATCGTTTCTGGGCTGTAGACGATCGGGGACTAGTAACAGATGAAACACCAGATGTTCTTTACTTCCAGGAGCCTTATACAAGAAAGATGGATGAAGTTAAGGACTGGGATAAGAATGAAGAAGGGATCATTTCATTAACGGAAGTAGTGCAAAGGGTGAAGCCAACCATCCTGATTGGTACTTCAGGACAAGCCGGCGCGTTCACTGAGGAAATTGTTAAAGAAATGGCCAAGCACGTTGAGCGTCCCATCATCTTGCCTATGTCCAACCCTACGGCACTGACTGAAGCAGTGCCAGAAAACCTAATTAAGTGGTCCGATGGCAAGGCTCTAATTGCAACCGGTAGCCCGTTTGCCAATGTAGAATACAAAGGTGTCTCCTATGAAATAGGGCAGTCAAATAACGCATTTGTATTCCCAGGACTAGGCCTGGGAGCTATTGCTGCAAAAGCTGAAGTGATCTCAAAAGGAATGTTTGCAGCTGCTGCTTCTGCGGTTGCAAGAATGTCAGACACAAGTAAACCTGGAGCATCCCTGCTGCCATCTATTGAAAAGCTTCATGAAGTCTCAAAATACGTTGCCATTGAAGTAGCCCGTGCTGCAATACACGAAGGAATTGCAAGAATAGATATTCAAGATGTTGAAAAAGCAATTGAAGATTCTATGTGGAAACCTGAGTATAAAGAAATTAAGAGTGTAGGTATTTGGACAAAGATTAATTCCTAATCATATTAAATAGTTAAATAAAATGCCTGTACTCCTGGTATTAATCGAACTTTCGGTATTCCAGGTAGTGACAGGCATTTTTGTAATAAACTAGATTAAAGGGGAAAGCTAAAAACAGGTAGTCCTGCATGATAAAACAGAGCCTAAATATTGAATAAAAAATAAAGATGGAGCAATATTTTTACGTTGACTCCATCTTTATTTCTTTACCATACCTTGCTTACTCCATTCATGGCGGGTGCAATTTAGAAACTGCAAAGTTCTTTCTTCACGGTCTCTATGAATGTAATAGATAAAACTTATTCATACTGTAATTAAGTAGATAACCTGGAGGAGATTATGAAAAAGGGCAGATTTAGTTTACAAGTTATCATTATTATTTTTGTATGCCTTGTCGTCGCTTTGTCACTCGGTATAACCGATTTGCTAATTAGTAAGAGAATTACCTCCAGTGTGGAAGAGACACAGAAAGAAAAGGCACTCAATATTGCAAAGATGGTTTCCGTTAGCCCGCAAGTGATTGGGTCTCTTGAGGGAGAAACAAATCCGAAAGAAGTACAAGCTTTTGCCAATCAAATAAAAGATTTAACGCATGTTAACTTCGTTGTCGTCATGGATATGAAAGGAATCCGACTTTCCCACCCGGATCCAGGTGAAGTGGGAAGGAAGTTCAGGGGAGGAGATGAAGGGCCAGTCCTTCAAGGGAAAGAGTATATATCCATCTCAAAGGGTATTCTCAGCCCCTCCATGCGGGCATTTACCCCAATAAAGAATACACAGGGAAAACAAGTCGGCGCAGTTGCTGTAGGGATTTCTTTGGAAAACGTAACGGAGGCTGTACATAAAGGTCGGATGGGCATGGTGATTGGGACATTAATCGGAATACTTATCGGGGTAACTGGTGCAGTGGGTTTAGCCAGGGTTATCAAAAAAATCCTGTTGGGACTCGAGCCGTTCGCTATTGCCAGGCTGCTTGAAGAGCGGAGTTCCATGCTCCAGTCTGTCCGTGAGGGCATTATAGCCATTGACCAAGAAGGAAAAATTACCCTTGTAAACAGGGCAGCCCGAAAGCTTTTTAAAAAAGCCGGTCTAGAAGGGAATCCAATGGGACTCAAAATAGAAGATTATTTACCTAGTAGCCGTTTAACCCATATTTTGAAGTCTGGAGGAACTGAGTTTGACCAGGAACAGGATCTGCATGGGGTTACTATTTTAGTAAACAGGGTACCGGTAGTAGTGGATAATCAACCTGTTGGAGCAATCGCTACATTCCGTGATAAAACAGAAGTTCAGTTATTGGCCGAACAGCTCACAGGTGTACGCAATTATGCTGATGCCCTACGTGCCCATGCCCATGAATTTATGAATAAGCTGCATGTCATTCTTGGACTTGTCCGTACTGAGCAATATAATACACTTGCGAACTATGTGAGTGAAACGGTTAACCACCGGGAAACGGAAATAGGTTTTGTAACCGAGAATGTCCAAGATCCAGTTCTAGCCGGATTTTTGATTGGCAAGCAAAGCTTTGCAAGAGAATCAGGTGCATCACTATCATTTGATTGCTCCAATAAGCTTCCCAAGCCTGTGAACCAAGAAATCACCAATGACCTGATAACGATTATTGGAAATCTCGTCAATAATGCAATGGAAGCGATAGCGGATAGTCCTATCAAAAAAGTTGACTTAAAACTCGATTACGCAGAGGATATTTTAACAATCGAGGTTAAGGATACAGGGATGGGAATGACGAAAGCAATGCAAAATAAAATATTAGATAAAGGCTTCTCCACAAAAGGTGATAACCGTGGGCTCGGGCTATATCTTTTAGCTCAGGCTATTGAAAGACTAGAAGGGGACCTTATCATTTCTTCCAAGCCGGGAAAGGGAACAAATTTTGCGGTATATATACCTTATAAAGCAGAGGATGAAGAGGCATGATCAATGTAATGATTGTCGAAGACGACCCTATGGTGGCGGAAATCAATAAACGATACCTTTCAAAGATTGGTGGCTTCCGTATGGCTGCAATAGCCAATTCAGTCGATGAGGCTATCCGTTTGCTCGGAAAGGAGGAAATACAGCTTATACTTCTGGATATTTTTATGCCGGGTAGGCATGGCCTAGAGCTATTGGCGTATCTCCGGCAAAATGAACTTGAAATCGATGTAATCATTATTTCAGCTGCATCGGATCTGGAACGAATCAGGAAGGCAATAAGGTACGGCGTTGTCGATTATTTAATAAAGCCTTTTAAATTTGAAAGGTTCAACGCTGCTCTTGTCAGTTATCAGCAAAAGACCCGGCTTACAGGTAAACTGGAAGCGGTCAGCCAGCAGGAGCTCGATAATTATTTTTTGCACAGGGATGAGACTGCAATAGTTGAAGAGCTCCCAAAAGGGTTGACTAAAGATACTTTAAAGCAAGTCTGGGAAGCGGTTCAGGAATTGAAAGAAGGGCCGTTTTCCACCGAAGAAGTGGCAAATGTTGTGGGCATTTCAAGGGTCTCTGCGAGAAAGTATCTGAACTTCTTAAAGGATTTAGGAATCCTTGATGTCAAGGTTATATATGGGACCATCGGAAGGCCTGTTTACCAACATGAATATAACCAAATTAAAGAGTACTTAATAAAAACCTTTCTGTGAAAATAAGGGAAACGCTTTATGAATTTAAAGGCATAAATATGGTGGGAGAAAGAAAAAAGTAGCTGATGAATTCATCAGCTACCAATCTTATTATCTTATTTTTCAAGTTTCGTTAATGTTTTACCGCTCCAACCAAAGATGATCGTCAAAATTGGTCCGAGTAGACAGAAGAAAGTAAATGGTAGGTAAGTTGTTGTTGGTATATCTAGTACACTAGCAATGAACATACCACAAACACTCCATGGAACAAGAGGATTGACTACAGTTCCTGCGTCCTCCATAACACGGGATAAATTTTTAGGGGCAAGTCCTACCTTCTCAAATTGTGCTTTAAATGCTTCACCAGTTAGTAGGATTGATAAATATTGCTCACCAATTAATGTGTTGACACCAATTCCTGTAATGGCAGCTCCCGTAATAACAGAGCCAGCACTTTTAAAGAAGCCTTCCACCTTCGCTAAAATACTTTGTATAATGCCGAGCGTAAATAATAGACCACCCATTGTTAATGCTAAGAGGACTAAGGCAATTGTAAATAGCATACTATTCATACCACCACGAGACAGTAGTGCATCCACATCTTTATATCCCGTAGTAGATTTATAGCCTTCAAAAAGGATTTTAAAGACATTCGATAGTGCAATCGGTTCTTGTATGTAGGCAAGCCCAACGCCAATAATTGAGACTACTGCAAGTGTGATAAGTGCAGGTGCTTTATAAAAAGTCATAATAACGAGCACAACAATTGGCAATAATGTATACCAATGAATAAGCCCAGTTGACAGTAATCCCTCTTTAAATTGCTCAACTGTTTCAAACGAAGTATTTCCACCTGTTGGCGATAAAATTGCATAAAGGACGAATGAGATCACGAAAGCTGGAATCGTTGTCCAACCCATATTTTTAATATGCTCGAAAAGATCGACACCAACCGTACCAGATGCAAGATTTGTTGTATCCGATAGCGGAGACATTTTATCACCAAAGAAAGCTCCTGAAACGATTGCACCGGCTGTTATCGCTAAAGAGATGTCCATTGCACCGGCAATTCCCATAAAGGCAACGCCAACTGTTGCTACAGTAGTTAAAGAACTACCAACTGAAACACCAACGATACTACAAATCAAAAATACGATTGCAAAGAAAAAGTTTGGTGAAACTGTTAAAAAACCGTAGTAGATGAGCGTTGGAATTGTGCCACCCATAATCCAGCTTGAAATTAAAATACCTATAAAGAAGAAGATAAAAACTGCCCCAAGTCCAGCACTTGCACCAGCAATCATTCCAGATTCAAGCTCACGGAAAGGAACTTTTTTAAGTAATCCATAAGCAAGTAAAAGTGAAATGACAAGAAAAATAGGTATATGGGGTGTTGCTTGTAAATACCCAATACTGTATGCCATCGTGGCAATTATTACTATTATTATAAAGCTTGCCTCAATAAATCGAGGGTTACTCTTTGCTTCAATTCGGAACATGCTAATCCTCCTAATAATTACTTCTTCGCTTCAATGCGGTGAAGCCCAAAAGTATTATAGCACGCAAATAAATTTTGTCAATTGACTGATAAATAACGTCAATGAAATCGGTAGTATTTTTCCTTGGTGATTTTTTAAACTGGACCTTAATGAATACTGAAATAATCCCATGCATTTTTAACAATTAATGTACAAGTCATTATGAAAATAATACGCATCATTTTTGTCCCACGTTTCAGCGCAAATTTTGAACCCATTATTGCACCGAAAATCATGACAACCCCATTGGTAGTTCGTATAAAAAATTAACTTTTCCTAATAGTAAAAACATAGCAAGCACCGCTAAGTTCGATGCGAAAATTAAAAACTTTTGCATTACCGCAGCATGTAAGAAATCATTTCCCATCATTAATAAAATGAAAATAAAAAAGAACCAGTGCCAGGTCCGAAGAAACCATCATAAAAGCCAACAGTAGCAAAAGCGCCAATAAAGGCTATTTTCTTAACAGTACTTAATGTTCGCTCTTCAGGTCGCTGTCCCCAATTTTTCTCGAAAACCGTATAAGTGGTAACGAGGACGAGCATAACAAGCATTAGAGGTTTTAATATAGCTGGTGATACGAGATGTACGGCGTATGCTCCAATGAACGAACCAATAAAAATAAAAGGTATTATTTTCTTTTATATCAACCTTGCCCGCTCGTAAAAAAATTAACATGCTAGTCCCATTGCTAATTGTATTGGCTAGTTTGTTTGTGGCAATAGCTGTACTTGGGGGTAAACCAACAGCCATAAGTGCAGGTATATAGTATATCGATGTTCATATGTATGATATTCACAATCTTCTTTAACGCATAATGTGTTAGTTACACTTAGTACTGCGAATTGTAATAAATGACAATGGAGTATTCCTCTTTTAATGTAAATATCGTTTACAATTCCTTAACATTTATAACGATCAAAAAACAGAAGAGAAAAAAGTTTTTTCAAGTATTTTTATAAAAATCAAAGAAAAAACGGTAATATTTAAAGAAAAATCGATAATTTTTGTTATCGAGTTTCCAACGTTTTCAACTTGGAAATGCACCTTAAAATAATTGTGGCAAATTTTATATTACATTTTTGTAAATTCAACTCGTTTATGTTTAAAAATCTGTAGATTTATGTGAAATTTTTGTTATGATGATTGCAGAAATCGACAATATTTATTCAACAGGAGGAACACTATGTTCAACTCAAACAAGCAAGATCCATTTTTCAAAGCATTATTAAACATTTCTAAAAATGTCAAAGAAGGAATTTACTATGCACATAATGCACGTATTCAAGATATAGATGCTCTAAAAGAAATCGCAGGCACAATGAAGCAATATGAAACAAGTGGAGATAAATTGATTCACGAGCTTATCGTCATGCTAAATAAATCATTCATGACACCTATTGAGCGTGAGGATATTTTATCACTTGCAAATAAATTAGATGATGTCATTGATGGTATGGAAGGCTGTATTGCTCATTTTGACATGTATAATTTAACAGAGGTTACAGAGCCAATGCGCCAATTCTTAACATTTATTGCAAAAAGCACAGACGAAATGGTCCAAGCAATGGAGCTATTAAATAGTAAAAAGCTTGTTGAAATGCGTAAACATGCTATTCAAATTAAGGACTATGAGCGTGAATGCGATGAAATTTTCCGCTCGTCTATGAAGCAATTATTTATTCAAGAAAAAGATCCAATGCGTATCATCGTGTTCAAGAGTATATACGAACAATTTGAAGATATTGCAGATAGCTGCCAAACAGTAGCAAACACAATTGAAACAATAATTATGCGTAACGCGTAAGATGGAGTGTACGAAATGGATACGATTTTACTAATAACAATATTAATCGTTATATTCGCACTTGTGTTCGATTTTATTAACGGTTTCCATGATACAGCCAACGCAATAGCAACTTCTGTATCAACAAGAGCTTTGAAGCCTCGAACAGCAGTATATTTGGCTGCGGGTATGAACTTCATCGGAGCTATTACATTTGTTGGGGTAGCGAAAGCATTGACAAAGGATATAGTTGACCCATACAGCTTGAATGCTTTTAATGGTGATACTACAGGATCTGTCGTTATTTTAGCGGCATTATTTTCAGCGATCACATGGAATTTAGTAACGTGGTACTTTGGAATTCCGTCTAGTTCATCGCATACATTAATTGGTTCTGTGGCAGGGGCTGCAATTGCAGCGGCAGGCTTTGATGCTTTGAACTACAGCGGCTTTATAAAAATCCTTCAAGCGCTTATTTTCTCACCATTACTTGCGTTTGCAGCTGGTTTCTTAATGATGTCTTTATTTAAAGTACTATTTAAGGATATGAATTTATATCGAACAAATAAAGGCTTCCGGACGATGCAAATAGGTACTGCAGCCTTGCAATCATTCACTCACGGTACAAACGATGCACAAAAAGCGATGGGGATTATTACGCTAGCTTTAATTGCAGGAGGTTTACATCACACAGACGATATTCCTTTCTGGGTTCGTTTTGCAGCAGCATGTGCGATGGGTCTTGGTACTTCTGTAGGTGGTTATAAAATCATCAAAACAGTTGGCGGCAAGATTATGAAAATTCGTCCAGTAAATGGTGTAGCAGCAGACCTTGCTTCTGCATCCATCATCTTCGGTGCGACATTAATTCACCTACCGGTATCTACAACACATGTTATTTCTTCATCCATCATGGGTGTAGGAACAGCACATCGTGTAAAAGGTGTTAAATGGGGTATGGCACGAAAAATTGTAACGACATGGGTTATCACTATGCCAATTTCCGCAGTCATGGCTGCAACTATATACTATATATTAAATTTATTTTTCTAACATAATGGGAGGAATGCACAACTTGCGTGCATTCTTTTTTTTATTTTGATTAATCATATAGGATCGGCGGAAAGGCAGGGTAGAACGACGGAAGGAAAAGGCAAAGCGACGGAAGGGCCGGACAGAACGACGGATAGGAAAGGCGAAGCGACGGAAGGGCCGAGTAGAACGACGGAAGGAAAAGGATAAGCGACGGAAAGTTCGCCCCGCTCGACGGATAAAAAACGAGAAGTGACGGATAGCTAGATCTATGGTAATTATAAAGAAAGTGTAAAGTTCAGAAAAAACGTCTTTTTACATAGTAAGGTTAGTACAGGAGGAAAACATATGAAAGAAAAGCTATTACTGATTGAGGATGATACGGCGATTGGACGAATTGTGAAGGATACGCTTGAGCAAGAGGGTTACCAAATTACTTGGGCAACAACAGGTCTTGAGGGGCTAGCTGATTTTCAAGCAGATACGTTCGATTTAGTGATAGTCGATTGGATGTTACCAGAGATGGATGGTCTTACTGTTTGCCAAAATATTCGTTGGGAAAGTGATGTACCTATTATAATGATGAGTGCGCGTAAGGAAGAGGCAGATAAGGTTGAGGGCTTGCAGGGCGCTGATGATTATATAGCGAAACCATTTAGCTTAGAGGAGTTAAAGGCACGTATAGCCTCACACTTACGTCGCTGGAAACGTTATACCAAAAAAGAAGTCACTGAAGATGTAACATCCTTTGCACACAGCTTACAAATTAATTGGCAAAAGGAAACAGCGCGCCTTGATGATAAAGAGCTTACCTTAACACAGAAGGAATTTGCTCTGTTAAAACTGCTTGCGAAAAATCCAAGCCAAACCTTTTCAAAAGAAGAGCTATATCAGCATATTTGGCAACAAGCGAGTGTTGATGAAACACATACAGTTACAGTACATATAAAGGCGCTACGAGAAAAGCTAAAAGACCCAGTTAAAACTCCATATTATATACAGACGGTATGGGGCAAGGGCTACCGCTTTATTGGTGAACCGCTATGAGAATTAAAACATGGCTACTCATCACTTTTTTCATCGTGATGGTTTTACCGATAACAGGTGCTTATGGCCTTTATGTGTGGATTAATGCCTATTATCAAGATAAAAACTTTGCTGAGTATTTCGAGAAATGGACAGAGCTAAATCAGGTAAAATCTGTTCTCGAAAGTCCTGTACATTATAAAAAAAATGCGGATACAAAAGAGATTGAAGCATTAACGAATGATCAGCTCGCAATTACACTTTACTCGAAATCAGGCTTACTTTTGTATTCCTCAATTCCGTTGAGATTGGAATATGAATCTAGAGATAGTGTTTTTAAAGGTTTATATGAATTAAAGCAAAACTACAATGCCTTTACTTATAAAGAACCTGTTTATCAGGATGGGGATTTGCTTGGGGTTTATAAAATTCAATTAGTTAGGACGGATTGGATAAAAGGCGTAGAAAGTCGTTCTTTGCTTGTAATAGCTAGCTCTATACTATTATTTCTCCTAATTTATTTTGCAGCTATGATGCTGCTTAACCGTAAATTAAATCGACCGTTACATGAACTGATGCGACAAATGCGTGCTTTTGCAAAAGGAGAGCATGTGGAATCGAATTTAGTGGCAAGAAAAGATGAAATTGGTGAACTTGCTCAAACCTTTCTTGCTATGCAGGATGAAATTGAAACAGCGCGTGCGCACTTAAAAGTGGAACAACAGCAAAAGGAGCTAATGATTGCAAGTATTTCCCATGATTTAAAAACACCTCTTACAGCAATACAAGCGTATGCTGAGTCTTTACAAGGCAAGTCGTTGTCGGAAGAACTTCAAGACGAGTACCGACAGATTATTTTAACAAAGTCTGAAACGATGAAGCATATGTTAGAGGATCTACTCATGTACACTTTACTGCAATCTACAAGTTATAATTTAGAACTTGTAGCAGTAGATGGAGCTGAGTATTTTGAAATGGCACTGTCTGATTATGATCAGCTTTGCGCGGATCAAGGATTTATGCTTGAAGTTACTTGCGACATAGAAGGGATGTATGCTGTTCATCCGAAGCAGCTTCAACGGGTGATTGACAATTTAATGAGTAATGCTTGGCGCTATGGAGCAGAAGGTACAACGATAGGTTTAGCAGCCTTAAATACTGGGAAGTGTCCTACAGGGTTCTTTGATTTTGTAAAGCCTGCACTGACAAAACAAGAAGGTATGTATATTATTGTGCAAAATAGCGGTCAGGGTATAAATAAAGAAGATATCGACAAGTTATTCGAGCCCATGTATCAAGCAGATACAGCACGAACAAAGGCTGGGGAGCGAGGCACTGGACTAGGATTAAATATTGCAAAACAAATCATAGAAAAGCATGGTGGGACAGTAGAACTTGTATCGAGAGAAGGCAATGGAACAGCTGTACTTTGCTGGTTGCCACCATTTAAAGGAGAGATTTAATAATGAATTGGAAAAAATCATTACGTGCAGCAGGCTTAGTTACCGCACTAACATTTAGCTTAGTAGGTTGTAATACGGAGGGATCATATTCACCACAGGAAATTATTGATCATGCATTACAGGAAACGAAAGAACCACTTACTTATTACGGTGAATACACAATGGATATGGGCGAGGCTGGTGGAAAAGCTCAAGTCAAAGAGTGGTCTAAAGATGGTAAACGACGTATTGAGACAATATCTGAAAATGGTGAGCATAACATAGCAGTCAACAATGGCTCACAGATTATTATGTATGATGTTGTGAAAAACACTGTTCATAAAATAGATATTAGCAAAGATGGGTTAGATGACTTCCCATCGCAAAGAGATCAGTTAGAAATACTATTTAACACAGTGAAAGATACACATGATGTGAAAATTGCTGGAGAGGAGAAGATTGCTGGAAGAGATACGTATAAAATTGTAGCGAAAGCTAAAAAAAATGATACTTTAATTGGTGATATAGAAGTATGGGTTGATAAAAAAACATGGGTAACATTAAAAACAATAACGAATAGCGCTGGAAATAAAATGACAACAGAGTATACGAAACTGGATGACAGTGCAAAAATTGATGATGCACAATTCACAATTGATATTCCAAAGGATGCAAAAGTGGAAGAAATAAGTGTACCTGAATCTGAGTCAGTAAAACTGGATACAGTGAAAGAACAGCTAGGCGAATTTTTAATGGTGCCAGAAGAAAATGGGCTTACTTTGGATGGTATTTCATTAGATAAAGGGATTGAAGACCGTTCAGAATACACATTTAATTATTCAAAGAATGGTCAGCAAAATATTTCAGTAACTGTTTTTAAAGCAAATAGTAATGCTAATAAGGTAGAGCCTGTTTTTGGTGAAAAAGAAATGGACATCCGAGGTCAAAAAGGTAGTGTAATGGATGAGAATAAATTCCGTAGTATTAGCTGGCAGGAAAACGGCTATCAATATAGCATTTTTATTGGAAATTCTGAGTTAACAATCGAAGACCTTGTAACATACGCAAAACAAATGACCATCGTTAAGTGAGGTGAATTGTATGAATAGAAATGAATTTATAAAATGTCTAGCGTTGTTTTTATTTAGCACAGTTTTTTTATACGGTGTAGGTGAAACATATGGCGTTCCATGGCTGCAATTTCATTTCTTAGGACAATACAATGATGGGGGTTTTTATTTCAGTTTTAGCTCTTTAACCCCTATACTTGGTGGCTTACTAATTGTTATGTTATATGAAAAGATGATTAAGCGACTTATTTAATATGATGAGAAAATCCACTCTGAAAAAAGAGTGGATTTTTTTGTCTTGATCATATTGTAACTAAAATTTGCTTTTGCAGAGGTTTATAATAAAATCATTTTCTACTTGTTTAAAAAACTGTAGATTTGCGAGAAAGTTTATTCACTCGTATTTCCTTATAACAATAGCCGCATTATGACCTCCGAAACCGAATGAGTTAGACAGACCCGTATTTATTTTCACTTGGCGAGCAATAGATGGTACATAATCGAGATCACATAATGGATCAGGATTTTCTAAGTTAATTGTTGGAGGAATTATCCCTTCCTTTAAACTTAGTGCTAAAGCAATTGCTTCAACACCGCCTGCTGCCCCTAACATATGACCGAGCATAGATTTATTAGCTGTTACAGGAATCTGATAAGCTTGTTTACCAAACAGCTGCTTAATAGCCATCGTTTCGGAGATGTCTCCCACTTTTGTACTTGTTGCATGGGCACTAATTACATCAATTTCTTCAGGCGATAAATTTGCATTTTTTAAAGCTGATCTCATTGCAAGATAAGCCCCTTTACCTTCTGGATGTGTAGCTACGATATGGTGTGCGTCTGAACTTGCACCATATCCAATGACTTCTGCATAAATCTTTGCCTCTCTACGTAAAGCATGGGATAAAGATTCTAAGATTAAAATTCCAGCTCCTTCTGACATGACAAATCCATCTCGATTTTCATCAAATGGACGACTGGCTTTAGTGGGATCATCGTTTCTTGTTGATAATGCTGTAGCATTACCAAAGCTTGCTATAGATAAGTCTGTTATAGCTGCCTCTGTTCCACCTGCGAACATAACGTCAACTTCTCCAGAACGAATTAGTCTAAAGGCTTCACCAATAGCTGTATTTCCAATTGCACAAGCAGAAACAGGCGACAAAGAAGGTCCCATTGCGTTCCACTTTATACTAATTTGTGCTGCAGCAGCATTAGAAATCATAGCAGGTACTAGGGTCGGGCTAACTCTTCTAGGACCCTTCTGTCTTAGCGCATCAATATTTTCAATCAAGGTTTCAAGTCCCCCTATACCTGAACCTACATATACGCCTAACCGTTCTACATCTATATAATCGAGGTCTAACTTAGAATCTATCCAAGCTTGTTCAGCTGCAGCCAAAGCAAATTGTGAAAAACGATCCAAACGTTTAGCTTCGCTCCTTCCTAAAACTTCATCTGCATCAAATTCTTGGACGATACCTGCAATTTTTGTCTTATGATTAGTAACATCAAATGTATCAATAGTGGATATACCAGATTCTCCATTAATCAAATTGTTCCAAAATGTTTGGATGTTGTTTCCTAAAGGAGACACTATCCCCATACCGGTAATCACAACTCTTTCCATTTTGCATCCCTCCAAATATATAATTTACTTGTATTTTACATCTGTTTTATCCTATTACAAGTGATTGTTTATCCTGGTATAATTACTAATAGGTTAAATGGATAAGATGAGGAGTTTTAAAAATGAATGATAAAACTAGGCTTGAAGCTTTGTCGACATTCTTAAAAGCTAAGCGTGCCCAAATTAAGCCAGAGTCTGTTGGTTTGCCTGCTGGAAATCGGAGAAGGACACCTGGATTACGAAGAGAAGAGGTTGCACAATTAGCAGGTGTAAGTACCACTTGGTATACATGGCTAGAGCAAGGAAGAGATATTAAAGTTTCTTCAATCGTACTAGATTGTATTTCTACAGCTCTACAATTAAATAATGATGAAAGAGACTACTTGTATGACCTGGCATTAGAGACAAAATCAGAAATTACAAACCAAAAAAAGAATCAATCCGAGCTTAGCCCTTCTTTAAAGCGAATACTAACTGAATTAACATATTGTCCTACTATCATTACAGATCGACATTGCCATATAGTGGGCTGGAATCCTGCAGCTGCTCATGTTTTTTTAGATTTTGAACAACTACCGGATGATCAAAGAAATTTGATTCGTTTAGTGTTCACCAGAAAAGAATTTAAAGCATTGGCCGTCAATTGGGAACATTTTGCGAAAGGTTTTCTTGCTATTTTCCGTACCTATTATGGACACTATTTAGGCGATGAATGGTACAACCAATTTATTAAAGAAATGAGTCATTCACATTCAGAATTTCAGGATTTATGGCAAGAAAGTCAAGTAAGTAAGGCTCCAGAAATGATAATTGAATTCAGACATGCTAAAGCAGGCAAAATGTTGTTTAATTTAACTTCTCTTCAGGTTCAAGGTGATATGGATTTACGGTGCAGTATCTATACACCAGTAGAGGAAACGGATACAGAAAATAAATTAAAGCGATTAATGAAAAGGATTTCGGTTAAAGATTAGCCTTGATAATAAAATAACCAACTTTATTTTCGTGAAACATTGATTTATCTTCAAGTATGAATGCTATAATATGTAAAAACTTCAAAGGGGAGCTGTGAATGGAGCGGGAGATTGTAGAAACAAAATATTTTACTTTGCATACTCTAAGTGACGGTGTGTTTGCTGCTATTGCTAAACCAGGTCAAGGTGCTTGGAGTAATGCTGGAATAATTGATTTGGGTGACGAGCTTCTAGTTTTTGATTCACTAAGTACTCCTAGTGCGGGAGAAGAGTTAAGACGCCAAGCTGAAAGTTTAACTGGTAAAAAAGTTAAATATTTGATTAACAGTCACTATCACGGGGATCACGTCTTTGGAAATCAAGTATTTTCAGATACAACGATTATTTCTACATATGTAACTGAGAAATTGTGTAAAGAAAAAAATAAGATTGAAGATTATGAGAAAGAAAAGCAGGACATGAATCATTACCTGCGGCAGCTAAAAAATCAAATCGATTCAACAGAAGACACCATTTTAAAAGAGAGTTTAATCAACCAATATCAAGAAATGTCGAAGGTATTAGATGACTTATCTCAATTACAAATTGTGCTACCATCCCTATTGTTTGAAGAAAAATTGACCATCACTGGTTCCGCTAAAACTGTGGAATTATATTGTTTAGGCGGAGGCCATTCACCGAGTGATACATTTATGTACCTACCTAAAGAAAAAATAGCCTTTATGGGTGATTTAGCGACAGAAGATTTACATGTACCGATATATAATCCTGTAGAATTTTTGAGCATATTAAAGCGAGTTAAACAAATCGATATTAATATAATTGTACCTGGTCATGGTAATGTTGCTGATATGACATTATGCGATACATTAATTGATTATTTATCTTTAATGACTGAACGCGCAAAAGAAGCTCATCAACGAAAATTATCGCTGGAAGATTTTATTTCTGAATTTGATATACCTAAAGAGTATAGGGAATGGAAGGGAGTAAACGGTATAAAAGCTAACCTTACAACGATATACACTTACCTCCAAAAAAGCTAAAAATCCACTTTTAAAAACGTGGATTTTTAGCGTTGATTAAATACGGACAATAAAATCTGATTGATAATGATTAGTATTGCAAATATAGTCGCTAATTGTGTTCGCCCTGCAGCATACAGAGCTATGACGGCTAAAGAGAATACCACAAATTCAAGCATAAAATGCAAAGCCCCACTCAATGGAAATGTTGCTTTAGGTGAACCAAACAAACTCCAAATAACTACGAACAAAACAGGTGCTCCAATGCCAAGTAAAAGCTTGAAGAACATACCTTTTCCATTTTGTATACCCCAATATCCAAAAGACAATAACACACAAATTTCTAATAGAAAGCGAAGAGCTAAATTCAACAGCATATTATCCCTCCGAAAAATTGGTTTTTAAAAGGTTGAAAATCGCTGATAAAAGCGTACATCGCTGATAAAACGTCAAACATCGCTGATAAAAGTGAAAGAATCGCTGATAAAACGTCAAACATTGCTGATAAAGTGAAAGAATCGCTGATAAAACGTCAAACATCGCTGATAAAAGTGAAAGAATCGCTGATAAAACGTCAAACATCGCTGATAAAAGTGAAAGAATAGCTGATAAAACGTCAAACAT
The DNA here is from genome assembly GCF_050279145.1 of Lysinibacillus sp. NPDC094177. NCBI lineage: Bacteria > Bacillati > Bacillota > Bacilli > Caryophanales > Bacillaceae > Lysinibacillus > Lysinibacillus sp. NPDC094177. The sequence goes on from NZ_JBNNTW010000003.1 coordinate 33,121, forward strand.
CGCTGATAAAAGTGAAAGAATCGCTGATAAGACATCAAACATCGCTGATAAAGTTCCAGAATCGCTGATAAAACCACAAACATCGCTGATAAAGGTGAAAGAATCGCTGATAAAACATCGAACATCGCTGATAAAACTTCGCTTACCTCCGAAACGATCTTAAGCTATTTGTTGTAAATGAGTTCTAGTAAAGGCTTCATCATATTTTAATCCATAGCCTAGTGCACGATCTAAAAATATATGGGCTAGCCAAATAATAGAGGCCATTAGAAGCGGTGTCGATACAATGACAAAGCCTATAATTAAGAGAATTACTGGCACAACTAAACTATGGCCAATATTGTAAAATAAAGCGCCGACTTTCGTGTTTACAATGTAACCTATCATGCTTACATCAGGTAGTAATAAAAATAATACAAAATATAAGAACGAAAATTCAAAATGCCAGTAGAAAAATACACTTCCTAAAAATGCGATTAAATATTCTAATGAGATAATTTTACGTAGTTTCATGATAACCACGACCTTCCTGTAGTTTTTTATACATATCCTCGATAAGTGAGCCGATGACTAACTTATTTTCCGCGTATTTTCCTTCAGCCATTAATGTTTGAGTGAGCTGTAAGGATTGGAGTGCTTGCTGATAAAAAAATAGCTGCTGTTCAATGTGGGTGATCTTTGTAGAGAATAGCTGAACTGTTTCTTGATTGCAGGAATCTGAAATAGGCTTTTGCTCTAATGTCAGAAGCAGTTTGATTTCTTGTAATGTAAAGCCAAGCTGTCTTAATACTAAAATAAATTTTATTGTATGTTCACAAGTGACATCATACACTCGATAACCATTGTCCTGTTTATTTGGATGTAGTAATCCTTCTTTTTCATAGTAACGCACGGTATCAGTAGATAAATTATACTTAGCTGCAAACTGTTTGATATGCATGTAAGCACCTCCTGAATTTATCCTAACATTGGAGTATGCTCCAAGGTCAATACGATAATTGAAATTTTTTGAAATTAAGTGAAACGGTCATTTATTGGCAATCGTTTATAGTGTAAGAGGGGGAGGTGGACGGCATACTTGAAGAAATTATGGATGATCATGCAGAGCATTTATTACGTCTCGCCTATTTTTACGTAAAAAATAGTCACGCGGCTGAGGATATCGTGCAGGAGGTTTTTATAAAATTTTCTCAGCATGATTACGAGGAACGTGGACAGCTACGTGCTTATTTATCTAGATTAACGATTAATAAAAGCAAAGACTATTTAAGAAGCTGGCATTATAAAAAACTAATTTTACAAGAAAAAATATTTCCAGTGAAAGCCAACATACAGCGCGATGCATTGATTGAAGCAGAGGAAAGATCGCATATTGGGGCAGCTATTTTAAAGCTTCCACTAACATATAGAGAGCCAATCATCCTTTACTATTATGAAGAAATGAAGATTGCCGAAATTGCACAAGTTCTAGGAATAGTAGAAAACACTGTTAAAACAAGGCTAAGAAGGGCAAGAGAAGCCTTGAAGTCTCTGTTAAAGCAGGGTGAATGGGAGGTGCTTGGACATGAATGAATGGCAGAAGGAATTGGTGAAAGTAGCAGGGGATATGGAAGAAAGTAAAGAGCGTGTCAAAAAACGTGTCTTACAGCAGCATGATGTCAAATCTAAAAAGCCCATTCGTTTCGCGCTTTTTACGGCAATTGTGACATTTTGCTTAATTGGATTTGTCATGGTGCAGCTATTAAATAAGGACATGAAACAATCAGCAAACTTGTTCAACGATACACAGCTTGCCCATTTTGAAAATATTATGCGCATCATTTGGTTCGAAAAAGACGAAGAATCTTATAGAAGAGAGGCTTATGGACGGTACGAGAAGCTAGTTGCCACCTATTATTATGCGAAGTCACTTGGGCTTCAATATTCTGAGGCTGAGCTAAAGGATGAGAGGAAGGTGCGTTATGACGAGCTTGATATGCTACAACAAGTACCTGAATATGCTGAGCTTTTTAAAGAAGAAGGAGTCGATAAATATTTTAAAAAATATTTGGAGCCATTGTTACCGATGTATACAACTAAAAAAAAGCTTGAAGCCATATATCTAGAAAAATACCCCACTTTCCCGAAAGGTATAGTAGAACGATTAGTCACTCAAGATGCTCTCCGTTATTTTGATAAACATTTTGCAGAGCAGGCAAAAACGTTTCAAGAGCAAAATGGAATCAAGAATTATTCAAGTAGCTCATCTGGAACTACGTATTTAGGAACAGTGATAAAAGTAGAATCTAATGCCTTTCTATTTGTTGAAGGAATTCTTCCAAAGGACTTAGAAAACCTTTCTCAAGAGCAAATTATGAAAAAGTACCCAAAAGCTACTTGGTATCCGGTGATGGATGATTTCCAAGTAAAACAAGAAGATTATGTTAGAATAGAATCAAATAGTAATCAGTCAATTGATGAAAATGGAATTGTCACACACTACGGCCTATTAAACAATGTGGAAATTTGTGAACCAACAGTGACTACTAAGCTCAGCATCCAAAATGAACAGGAAGCTATACAATTCTTTCAACAAACAGAGTGGCAGTCTGCTGAAAATATGGGAAGCCCTCCAGATTATTCATTTATGCTGGAGGGAGCTCGTATAGATGTCTGGGTTAGTTACGGCCAATCACTTTATTTGTATAAAGTGGGTTCCGGTACTGTTCATCTTAGTCAAAAAAGATCAGCAGTGCTAAAGAAGATATTAGGTATTGAAGAATCTTTACATTAAGCTGTATGGTACATCGTGTTACCCCGACGCACCAGGAAAGCGCCTAACTGGAACGAAATCAACCACACGTTATATTCATTCCAACATTCTTCAAGTCTCTTTAAAGTAGAGGCTTGTTTTTTATTTGTCAGGAAATTATAGTTTTTGTACTGTCGTGAATATTTTCATATAAAAAGAGTCGTTTTTACAGGGGTCTAAATCATTACTTTAGGAGAAATGAATCATTAATGCTCGCTTTAAGGTTAAATTTACTCATTTATTTGAAAATAAATGAGTCTGAGGAATTGTAATATTTCACACATAAAGATAGTATTAAAGGAGTAGGGGATATTATAAGGAGGGGCGGTATGAACACACAAGAATTTGAAGAATTATGGATTACGCTAAATGAATTGTATAATGCGAATCGCTTTTTAGAATATATAGATTTAAGTAGCGCCGCAATTGAAAGTGCTATTGCGCTTGGTATGCACAAAAAGGCAATCCTGTTATTACGATATCGCTGTGCAAGCTATTTTCAAACAGGTGATTTACAAGTTTCCATTAGTGTGCTTGAACAATATCGTGAATTAACCTTTCAATATGGCGATGATATTGATTTAATCCATCATTATATTTTAGCGGCCGTCTATTGGGGGACATTAGGCCATTTAAAGAAATCTGAAGAATTTATGATCAAGGGACTCAAGATTGCCGAACGTGTTCAACATATAGAAAGTATAGGGAAAATTTATAATAATTTAAGCGACTTAGAAAACTCATTAGGAAACTATCAAAAAGCGAAGGATTTTGCATTAAAAAGCTTATACTATGCCAATTATTTTGAGACAAAGCATGAAAATCCTTATACAGGGATAATTTATTCAAAAATAAACTTAGCTGTCGCACAAATTTGGTTGGAGGAATTTGATGAAGCAGATGAACTATTGCAAGAGTTACTGGTGACGATTCAGAAACCTCCTTATTCCAAGGTACAATTAGAGGTTATGAATGCCTATGCTTTGCTTTGTGAAAAACAGGGACGCATTGGCGAGGCTATTGATTTGTACCAAAAGTCGAAGCACTATGCCTTACAAAATAATGATTTATCGATGCTTCAAACTATCTATAATTCTTTGGTAAAGCTAATAGAAGAGCAAGGAAATAAACTTGTATTGTGCTCGATACAAAAGGAGTATATTAATATTTTGCTAGAAATACAAAGGGAAAATTATACTCATTTGTTATTTGAGATGGAGTACAATGACCAGAAGAAACATTTTGAAAAAACGTCTTACATTGATCCATTAACGAATATTTATAATCGACGTTATTTCGATGTAAATGCAAAGAAAATGGTAGATAAAGCCTCCTTAGAAAATCAGCAATTAGCATTAATGATGATTGATTTAGACCATTTTAAAGAAATCAATGATACAAATGGTCATTTATTTGGTGATGATGCTCTAACGAATACTGCTACTACATTAAAGAACTATTTTCAACCATTTGAGTCGATAGTTGCTCGTTTTGGCGGGGATGAGTTTATTGTTCTTTATCTATTACAGGAAGGTGAATCTGTGCAATTGATGGCTGAAGATCTCTATCAAACATTAAACTCTCTGTCCTTATCAATCAATGATGAGACCGTTCAATTGGAATTTAGTATTGGTGTAAGTACAAATAAACAAGGCAAGATTACCGAGGTCGAAGAGCTAATCCATAATGCGGACACAGCACTTTATACGTCAAAGCGCAATGGTCGTAGCCAAATCACTGTCTTTAATCAATATAGTGATGCGGGAAATAGTAAATAAGCGGTACAGGTGGATTTTAAATTGTGAGCGTTCTATTTAGAGAAATATTTATAATCAATCATAAAGGATCTGCTTCATTTCAACGTAAGTCGTTGGAGTTTGCAGATTCTTTTTTCATTTTAAAAAATTTTTTAAAAAAAATGAATCGAAAATGAAGTGGCGTCCGTCAGTAGTTTAGAGAGAAGGTGAGGACAACGATGGATATCGAAAAAATTATTGCAGAGCACGGTGACTATTTACTAAAGGTTGCTTATTTATATGTGAAAAATGAAGCAACAGCTGAGGACATTGTGCAGGATGTGTTTATCGCCTTTTATCAAAAGCAGGAGCAATTTCGTCAAGAATCATCATTACGTACATATTTAGTGAAAATGACGGTCAATCGAAGCCATGATTATTTGCGTAGCTGGAAAAGTAAACGACTGACACTCTTTGAAAAAATAACAGGTCGTACGACAGCAGTTACACCTGAAAAAGAATTTCTTGCTAAGTCTACAAAACGAGAGCTAGTAGAAGCTTTGTTTACATTATCTGTGGCATATAGAGAAGTACTGATTCTCTATTATTTTGAGGATATGACGACAGTGGAAATTGCACAGCTCGTATGTTGTCCAGAAGCAACAATACGTACAAGATTACAGCGTGCTAGAAAGCAGCTTGCAACAGCAATCGGTGATTATGATTGGGAGGTGTTACGCCATGAATCAATTTAAAGAAGATGTGCTAAATGAACTTCGAGATGTGAAGCTTACAGATGAAAAAAAACAGGCAATTGCCCAAAAAGCTCGTAGTAAGGGCAAACGAAGAAGTAGTAGTCCATGGCAATATCGTGTGGTGCTAGCAACATTTACGATTTTTGTCATTGGTTTTAGTTATTTAATATCACAAAATAAAGCTCAACGTACGGGAAATCATCAGGCAGCTAGTGTACAAACGGATACATGGAGCTTATGGACATTTTTACAATACGATTTAGTACGAGGTATATTGCTTTTTAGTCTTATGATTGGGGTTGCTTTTATTGTTAAACGTGTGTTAATCAAAAAAGGATATGGCCTACCGGTGTGCATTGAGTGTGGGGAAACCTGGTCAGAGAAGCAAGCTCGAAAAATGTACAGGAAAAATGGACAACTTGAATGTCCTTATTGTGGGAAAAAACAATATCGCACAAAAAAATCTATGCAAATGGGTGGTATTTTAACATTTCCGATTCCTCTGATGATTTTTATGCAACATTTTTTTGATAATATTTCCATCGGGATTATTTTTTATTTAGCTGGTGTTTTCATTTATTATCGTTTATTAGCACCATATGTATTTGATTTGCAAGAAGATGATCCTATCAACACTCCGCTTTGGTAATTTTGTAAGAGAAATTGCTAGTTCACTATAGTAATTTCTTTTTTTATAGCAATTTTTCAAAATAGATTGACAACAGTTTTCATTTGCTTTATCTTTGTGTTAACTTATTTATTCTGTGAGTTAACGCACAAAGGGAGGCAATTTAGTTTGAAGAAGAGTAGTACATATAATTATGTGTTGGCAGCATTTGGTGCAGCGATTATCGCCGTGTTAGCACAAGTAAGCATTCCATTACCATTTTCACCTGTACCGATTACAGGACAAACATTAGCAGTAGGCTTAATCGTAACGATTTTAGGGACAAGACTTGGTACGTTCTCAGTACTGATTTATATATTACTTGGCGCAGTAGGTCTTCCGGTATTTAGTAGTATGTCGGGAGGATTTGCAATTTTGGTTGGCCCAACAGGTGGCTATATTGTAGGCTTCCTAGTTACGGCAGTTATTATGGGCTTATACTTAGATAAATTTGGCATTACAATCTTCCACGCTATTATTGCTAATCTGATTGGGATGGTTGTGACATTAGCATTTGGAACTGTTTGGTTAAAAGTTGCAGCAGACTTAAGTTGGAATGCAGCATTTATGGGCGGTGTGGCACCATTTATCATTGTCGGTATTTTAAAAGCTGTTCTGGCAGCATGGGTTGGCGTAATTGTTCGTCGACGTTTAGAAAGTGCACGTTTAATAGAAGCGATTGCATAGGAGGCGAATTGTTTTGGCAACGTTATGGACAGGTGGAAAGATTTACACGATGGCACAAGTTGGCGAAACAGTTGAAGCAGTCCTTGTAAAAGAAGGAAAAATTGTGGCGACAGGCTCAGTAGATAGCTTGTCGCCACATGCTACTTCTATTCAAGATTTACAAGGGAATGTGATGTATCCAGGCTTTGTCGATAGTCATTTACATATTATTGGCTACGGGGAGAAATTAAAGCATATTGATGTCTCGAACGTCAGAAATAAGAATGAGCTTCTGGCAATTATTCGTGAACGAATGCTAGAGGTTGCCGCAGATGATTGGGTAATAGCGATCGGGCTGAATGAGACACAATTTGAAGTTCCTATTTTCCCAACATTAACGGAGCTTGATGCTCTAGGGAAAGCACATTTAATTATTAAGCGAAGCTGTCATCATTTAATTTTGGCTAATTCTAAGGCGCTGGCATTTGCAGGAATAACAAAGGACACACCTTCACCAGATGGTGGTGTTATTGATAAAGTGAATGGACAGCTAACAGGAGTCTTAAAGGATGCAGCTTTGTATATGATTGTTAACCATATGCCCCATATAACGCCCGAGTATATTGAGGATGCTCTTGAAAAGGCGATAATATCGCTGCAATCATATGGCTTAGTAGGTGGCCATTCTGAAGATTTAAGCTATTACGGCCCACCGCTTCAGCCAATCAATGCTTTTCGAAAGATTGTCGAGGCAAAGCAATCGTTTAAAGCTCATTTATTACAACACCACACGGTATTTGAGGAAGTTGCCAAAATGGAGGAACTATCTTCTCCATATCTAGAGTTTGGTGCAATGAAGATCTTCATCGATGGTGCCTTTGGTGGACGTACTGCTGCCCTCCGTGAACCGTACTGTGATGAGCCAGGCAATTGCGGTATGCTTGTACATTCAACAGAACAATTAGAGGAATGTGTTCAACTTGCACGTCAGCATGGACAAACCGTGGCAGTGCATGCCATTGGAGATTTAGCCATTGAAACAATTTTAAAAGTATTTGCCGCCCATCCGCCTCGAGAAGGTCAATTAGATCGTGTTATTCATTGCAGTTTGGTGGATGAAGGTATTTTAGATAAACTTGCTGAGTTGCCTGTCGCAGTAGATATGCAGCCACAATTTGTGCAAGGAGAGTATGTGGCAGAACTAGCAAGGTTAGGGGAGGAACGAGCAAAAGGCTTGCACCCGTTAAAATCTCTCCTTGATCGTAGAGTAGTTGTTGCAGGTGGCAGTGATGCCCCGATTGAAGTGCCAAACCCCTTATATGGCATATATGCTGCAGTAACAAGACGGAATTTTGGGGAATCTCATAATGGCTACGGTCCAGAAGAGAAAATTTCACGTTTTGAGGCAGTACGACTCTATACTGTAGGAGCTGCACAAATAATAGCCCAAGATCATGTTCGAGGTAAGATTGAAAAGGGCTATACTGCAGACTTCACTGTTCTAGAAGAGGATATTTTTACGATTGCTATTGAAAATATACCAGAAGTAAAAGTTGCATATACGGTTATTGATGGCCGTATCGTTTATGAAAAACGCTGTAGAGAATAAACTTTACAGCGTTTTAACTTGTTAGCCGCATGGGCCAGATGTGAAAAGGATATTGGCAGGACAGATGTTTTATGCCCCTTTTTCAATCTCGCCATTAAGTATTTTGTGAGGAGCATCGAAACTGTTGCGTTTTCCGTCACTGTGTGAGGATAGTTTATAGTAAGTAATTTTTATTATTGCTTTAAAATCTAATTTGGTTTCAGCTTGTCGACTCACCCTGTGATGAGGAACCGTTGATTTTTCACGGAGAGTGGCACTCCTGCTGGATGAGCTTGCGCTGAAAGCCCCGCATGAACGTAGTGACGAGGAAAATAATCAATTATGCCTTGGCATAAAATTGCCGCTGTCGCTAAGAACCCCTTTCCGATTCTGTAACATCCGCCGGAGGCTTTAATTTCTTTCAGCAATTTTTTTCTGTACCGAAAGCGTTGCGACAGGTACAGGTGTTTGGGCACCCGCTGAAAGAAGTTAGAGCCAAGCCCGCGGAAAGCGCCAACTCGAAGTGAAAATCAACCTTTGTTTATTGATACAAATTATTTTTTGTCTTCATTTACATAATATTTTTATAAGAACGTGAAAAACGCTGTAAAGAATAAACCTTTACAGCGTTTTTTCATTCAACAATATTTTTTTAGGAGCTATCGTCTTTCTGATAAATCATTCACTTGATGCTCTAGCATTATCACTCGTGTTGTTAAATCATCTACTTTTTGTTCAAGTGTGTCTTCAGGTGGCAGAGGAGCTGTGGATTTCATTTTTTTAATCATATTAATCATGACGAAAAAAATGGCGAAGAAAAATACAAGAAGAACGATTGAACTAATAATATCTCCGAAGTTAAACGTTGTTTCTCTCATAATTATGGCCCCTTCAAAATGTATCGATCATATTATTTACCGAGTTGCATACAAAAAAGTTTCAAGAAAATATTTATAGACACCATAATTACTGAAATCTTATCATTTTTCCGCGCATATTATATGGGACAAATTGAATTTTAAGAGCAGAAAGTAATTTGAAATAAATGGCTTTACATATCATATAGGAAAGAGCTAATAAAAATCGTAAAGTTGCTTAAGATAGGGGATACGATAGGTAGAACTGGGGTGAGTAAATGCACAAAGCGGGACAAGTAATGCGACATGCCATCTACAATATTTATATATATCGCATCGATTATTTACGGATTTTCGCACTAACTAGGTTATTTCAGTTTTTATTAATTGTTCCGGTGACAGCTATCGTATTTAAGCTAATGCTGCGTGCAACGGGCTACACACATATAACGGAGCAAAATATTGAAAGTTTTATGGTGCATCCTTTTGTAATTTCGATGATCATTCTTTTGATCATGCTCATATTGCTATTTATTTATTATGAAATGGGCTTTCTTTTTTTAATGGCCTTTTATCAACAACGGGGAATTCGCTATCGATTTCGACACATATGGCAGCAGCTTAATCGTAAGGTTATTTCTTTTTTTAGTATCCAAGCCATTTTTTTATTTATATATATTGCATTTTTATTGCCATTAGCTTCATTTATATTTCCACTAACGTTAACTCAAGCAATGTCCATTCCGCATTTTTTGACAGATGAAATAATGAGCAGACTTTCGGGCCGTTTACTTTATGTTACTGTTGTAATTTTGTTAATAATAATGTGGGTACGTAGCATTTTTGCATTGCCGATCTTTACAATCCAGCCCAGAATATCATTATTTCGTTCATTAATACAGAGTTGGCGTTTATCAAATAGGAAGTTGTTTGAACTTATTGGAATATTAGCTTTGCTTGTTGCGATTCATTTACTTGTAATGATTGGAATTACGCTTATAAGCACCTTGCCATTATATATTTTGGAGCGTTTGATACCGAGTACTGCACTTGTCACAGCGGGGATTACACTCGCTTTTTTAGAACTGGTCTTCATTATGTTATTTAGTTTACTGCAAGCAATGTTTTCACAAGTAATGGTGGCTACTACATATAATATGCCAATTTTAAGCAAGCTAAGGTTCACACCGAAATTTAAGAAAAGGCACTATAAGCCATTGTCTTTCATCGTTTTAGTTGTTTTCATCGTATTAAGTGTGATGAATATTATTTCGTTAGAGAAAAGTGTCTATGCACCAGAAACAAAAATTATTGCTCATCGTGGCTACACGACTGGTAATGTAGAGAATACGATCAGTGGCCTTGCCAGCGCAGCTAGTGCAGGTGCAGATCTAATCGAAATCGATATTCAGCAAACGGTAGATGGACAATTCGTTGTATTTCATGATCGAACATTAAGAAGACTTACAGGAAAAAATGGTGTTATCGCTAATATGACGCTTGGTGAATTAAAGACATTAACGATTCATGCTAATGGCTTTAACGACAAAATTTCATCTTTAGATGATTTTATCGAAATAGCAAAAACTCTAAATGTTTCCTTACTAATTGAATTGAAAATTCATGGTAAAGAAACGGAAGATGTATTGCCCAAGTTAGTAGAAAAGCTAAAGGCTTATAAAGTGCTTGATACGTATTATGTGCAATCATCAGAGCCACAAATGATGACACAGTTGAAAAAATTGGCGCCTAACTTACGTGTTGGGATTGTCTATGCATTAAATATCGGGCCAATGGATGAAACAGTTGATTTTATTGCACTTGAGGAAGCATGGGTAACAGATCAATTAATCGCAGAGCTGAAACAACAAAAAATTGATTTGTTTGTATGGACATTAAATAAAGATCGATCATTACACGAATTCATTAGGAAAAATGTTAATGGAGTCATAACCGATCTCCCAGATATGGCTTTAGATATAAGAAAAAAGCAAAATGAGCGCGAATATTTTTTACAGCGTATACTAAATTTACTGCAATTCATGTTTTAATTCTAAATGATTAAATATAATACCTGTTTTTATGCAATACTCGCGCAAAGCAGGGAATTACCCGCGGAATGAGAGCCAATACCCGCGCAAAGCAAGGAAATACCCGCGGAAGGTAAGTGAATACCCGCGCAAAGCAGGGAAATACCCGCGGAAGATGCAATACCAGCGCGAAGCAGGGAAATACCCGCGGAATGATAGCGAATACCCGCGCGAAGCAAGGAAACACCCGCGGAATGAGAGCCAATACCCGCGAACCGATTCAAACAGTATAAGTGACAGCCGTGATTCTTAATCGTAAAAGAATCGCGGCTTTTATATTGGAATATTAAAAAATGTTGGCAATGTTGTAACCTTTTTCTTTTTTAACCGACTACTACTTTGAATTCGTGAAATGAAGGAGATGCTTTTTTATGAAAATGACGAAAGTCGTACCATTTGCCATGTCAGCATTATTAATCGGGGGCGCTGTAGTAGCTCCAACTGCATCAGCAAAAGAAGGAGAAGCGGTTGTGACGAACGCTACTGATAATAAGGAGCAAAATCCAGATGTTCAGCCGGTTTTTATTAAAATAGCTGGAACAATTGACAATGTTGAAAAACGTGAGGATTCAACAAATTACACTGTTAAAGAGGACGAAAATACAAATGTTTTTGTCGTAAATGGCGATACACTAGTTTTCGATAATACTGGTAAAGAAGTTAAACTACAAAAAGGTGATAAAGTAACGGCTTACACGTATGCAAATAAACCTATGCTAACGATTTATCCACCACAATATAATCCAGAGGTAATTATTGTTGAAACAAAAGAAATGGGAACTGTTGAAGTTGACTTTTTCAATAAAGAATTAGTGAATACTGATAACACGCTAAAATTAAATGTTGGTAAAGATACGGAATTACTCAGCCTATCTGGTAAAAAGGTAACTGCTGAGGATTTAGCTGAGCAGCATTTACTTGTATTCTATACAATCGCAACAATGAGTATCCCAGCTCAAACACCACCTTCAAAAGTTGTCGTATTAGATACGATTGCACAAAAGCCAGGTGAAGTGGATCCATCTAAAGCTGCAGTACAAGAAATTATTAACAATGACTTTTATGAGGTTGAAGGTACTAAAATGGTACCACTACGATTAATAGCCGAAGAGTTAGGCTTTAAAGTAGAATCAACAGGAAAAGGCGCTATTATTTCTAAAGGCGCATTATCTTATACAATTACACGTGGTCAAAAAGAATATGACTATAATAAAGCACTTCGTCATTTTGAAGTAGCACCAGCTTTATTAGAACCAACAAAAACATATGTACCAGTTGAATTTGTTGAAGAATTAATGAAATAAAATGTTGTTTCCCCTCTTGATAGCATTTATTATCAAGGGGGTTTTTTGTGCATATTTGGTTGTATTGATTTGGAATTATGAGTATTTGGAGAACATCCTAGTTATCCTAAAATAACTAGGATGTTCTGTTTTGTAGCAATATTTAGTTTGAAGTAGAAATAATTATTATAAAATTAGATAAATTTGATATTTTCAGTATTGACTTTTGTTGAATGGTTATTTAAAATTCAAAACAAATCCACAAAAAAACAGGAATATTTAGTTGAGTTTGTGGATTTTGTTGGATTCTACTTTAGGTTTGGAGTGATTGTGTATGTCCCTTTCGTTTGAGGAACGCAAAAATGTAATTTTAGATATTTTAGATTTAGAAGGAAAAGTAAAAGTAAGTGATGCGGAACAAATATTAAACGTTTCAGGTGAGACGATACGTAGAGATATGGACCGATTGGAGAAGGAAGGGCTCCTACACAAAGTCTATGGGGGTGCCGTGAAGGCTAAAGAAAAGTATGAGCGGACATTCGAGCAGAAAACTTCACTAAACAACTTAGAAAAAAGAATGATATGTAAGGCTGCTGCTAGTATTGTGGAGGATGGCGAAGTTATTTTTATTGGTCATGGTACTACAGCCTATGAAATTGTTCGTTTTTTAAGTGATAAACCAAATGTAATAGTGGTGACGAACTCTCTCCCGGTTCTATCTTTGTCAGCAGAATGTTTTCAGGGCAAGGTGCTTTTTGCGGGAGGTGAGTATGAGCATCAACAAAAATTTATGGGTGGTCCGTTAGCTGATTTATTTTTCAATCAATTAAAGGCAAATAAAGCATTTGTAGCTGCAGGGGGGATATCATTAAATGATGGAATTACAGATTATGATATTACCGGTGCAGCAATTTCTAAGAAATTAATAGAACGGGCTGAAAATACAATTATTTTAGCGGATCACACAAAATTTGGAGTCTCCACATTTGCACATATTTGTCATTTAGAAGACATCTCAATGATCATAACAGATGAAAAAAGTTCTACACAATGGCAGGAAAGATTAGCCCAAAAAAAAGTTGAGTTATTAATAGCAGGTGAAATTTTGGAAGACGTCAACGTATAGGAAGGTGGAAAACATGGATTATTTTGCAAATAAACGAGAAACCTTACAAAAATCAATTGACTGGTGGAATCCAGGGAAAACGAAGCAATGGCAAGTGGATGGCGTAGATGTAGTCATCGGAAAAAGAGAAGGCTATTATTTTTACGATGTTGATGGCAAAAAGTTAATGAATGCTCATTTAAATGGCGGTACTTATAATCTAGGTCATCGAAATCCTGAAGTGATTGCAGCACTTATTGAAGGAACAAATTATTTTGATATCGGTAATCATCATTTTCCATCAACGGCTAGAGCGCAATTAGCAGAAAAACTGGCAGCCTGTACACCGGATGGTTTAAAATATACTATCTTTTCAAGTGGTGGTAGTGAAGCGATTGATGTAGCTTTAAAATGTGCTCGTTATGCAACAAAACGGAAGAAAACGATTTCTATTAAAAATGGTTACCATGGGCATTCAGGTTTAGCAGTTTCACTTGGCAATGAACGTTATTCCAAGCCATTTTTAAGTGAAGGTGACCCAAATGAATTTGTCCATGTTCCGTTTAATGATCTAGAGGCAATGGAGCGAGAACTTTCAAAAGGTGATGTTGCAAGCGTTATTATCGAAACAATACCAGCTACTTACGGATTCCCATTACCGAATGCCAATTACTTATCAGCTGTAAAGGCATTATGTGAGCGCTATGGATCACTATATATAGCTGATGAAGTGCAGACAGGATTAATGAGAACTGGAAAGCTTTGGGGAATTGATCATTATGGTGTGAAGCCAGATATTTTAGTAACTGCTAAAGGTCTCAGTGGAGGTATTTATCCAATTGCAGCAACGGTTGTCAATGAGCGAGCTGGTGGTTGGATGATAGAAGATGGACTTGCACATATTTCTACTTTTGGTGGTGCAGAACTAGGCTGTGTTGTAGCAATGAAGGTATTGGAAATTTCACAGAGACCAGAAGTTGTGAAAAATGTAGAATATGTAGCACGTTATTTGCGTGTAGGCTTAGAGCGTATTCAGAAACAGTATCCTGATTTCTTTGTTGGAATTCGTCAATTGGGAGTTGTCATGGGGCTAGAGTTTAATCATCCCGAAGGAGCAAAATATGTGATGAGCTCATTATACAAACATGGGGTGTGGGCAATTTATTCAATGCTCGATACGCGTGTCCTTCAATTTAAGCCGGGCTTATTATGCGATAAAGAGTATTGTGATGAATTACTTGAGAAATGTGAAGCGGGTATTAAAGAGGCTTCTCAGCTTGTAAAGTTTGCACGCTATTAAATACATTTTGTAAAAGGGGGGGGTTCTGATGGGACAAATGGATTTCTTAGATTTAGAGACTGTTCTTTCAAACTTCCATCAAGCAGCGAATGATGCATTGAAGGAATATAGCTGTTTGGTAGAGGCATCTTGTAAAATGATTGACTATTCCGAAAATTCTACGTATTTAGTAGAAGATTTACATGGCAAAAAATATATTCTGAGAATAAGTCGACCTAATTACCATAAGAAAGAGGAAATAGAGGCGGAGATTGCTTGGCTAAACTCGCTACATGAGCAATCTCCAATTGATGTATCATTACCAATCCGAGCAGATGACGGTGACTACGTACATGCTCATAGATATAATGACACAGTTTATTATAGCACGTTATTTACATTTTTGGAGGGGAATGCCCCTAATGAAAACAATGAGGAAGATTTAATTCATCAATTTGAAACGTTAGGAACAATTACAGCAATGTTCCATCAGCATACAATTGAGCAGCATGAGCATTATAAAGAATTTAAACGCATGACGTGGGATTATGACACGATATTAGATGAGTCTGCAAAATGGGGGAGGTGGCAGGATGGGCTTGGCATGATACCATCACGTTTAGCTTTATACGAAGATGCCTCTCTTATCATTAAAAATAAATTAGAGGAGTTTGGAAAGAGCAAAACAAGATTTGGGCTGATTCATTCAGATTTACGCTTAGCCAATTTATTAATTTGCGGTGAAGAAATAAAGGTTATTGACTTTGACGATTGTGGCTTTGGGTGGTTTTTATATGATTTAGCGACATCCGTAAGCTTTATTGAACATATGCCCTACCTAGATGATCTTATAACATCTTGGATAAAAGGCTATAGCAAAATAAGAACATTAACAGATGAAGAGATTGATATGATTCCAACATTTATATTAATGAGAAGGCTGCAGCTTATTTCTTGGATAGGTAGTCGTGATAATGAAACAACACGATTACTTGGCGAAAATTATACCGTGCAGAGTGATGCCTTAGTGAAGGAGTACTTGGAGATAAATAAAGTGATTTAAAATCCAAATAATGCTAAAAGGTGGGGTATGATATGTCTTCTAAAAAGGATGAAGTAATTGTATTAAAGAAAGCCCTTACACCAATCCATTTATGGACAATTGGCGTTGGTATTGTTATATCAGGTAATTATTTTGGTTGGAATTTTGGTTTAAGTCAATCTGGCTATTTAGGGATGCTCATTGCTACATTATTTATGGCCATAATGTATTTAACAATGACCTTAGGAATCTCAGAATTATCTACAATGTTACCATATGCAGGTGGACCTTATTCTTTTGCTAGACGTGCAATGGGAAGATATATCGGATTTATTACCGGGGTTGGTGTTGTATTACAGTACGTCATTGCTGCACCTATTATTGCCATCGGTATTGGTGGCTATATTAGCTTTTTATTCCCAGCTGTACCGACAGTAGTTGCGGCAGCATTTATGTATGCATTATTCATGGGTGTTCATATTATCGGTATTAAGGAATACGCAACGATTGAAATGGTACTCGTCTTTATAGCATTGGGGTTATTAGTTTTAATGTATTTCGTAGGTCTACCACAAATTAATGTGAAGCATTTATTCCCTGATGAAGGTGCATTAATACCTGGTGGATTTAAAGGAGTTTGGTCTGCACTCCCTTATGCCATGTGGCTATTTTTAGCGATTGAAATGTTACCAATGCTATCTGAGGAGACTAGAGATGTTCAAAAGGACATGCCAAAGGGTTTAATCTCAGGAATGGTGACATTGTTAGTATTGTCAATATTAACAACGACGGTGGCGATTGGACTAGCTGGTATTGACGTAATGACGGTAGCTGCGGATCCACTCCCAGCAGCCATTGCATCAGCATTTGGTAAAACATATTGGCTAGCACAAATTTTAGCATCAGTCGGATTAGTTGGTTTAATTGCAAGCTTCTCAGGTGTCATTTTAGCATATTCTCGTCAGGTGTATGCGCTATCTCGTGCAGGCTATTTACCGACCATTTTATCGAAGATGCATAAAAAGCGTCAGACTCCATATATGGCTATAATTTTACCTGGCTTTATTGGCTTAATACTCGTGATATTATTCAATCCAGATGATTTAATTTTAATTTCTACCTTTGGGGCATTAGTTTCCTATATCACGATGAATTTATCGGTGCTCATTTTACGCAAAAAAGAGCCAAATCTTCCAAGAGCATTCAAGACACCATTATATCCGCTTACACCTATTGTGTCGTTAATGTTAGCCGTTGTTGCAATCTTTGCTAGTTTCTTTGCGAATTTTACATTTTTCATCGTTTCCCTAGCTGTTTTTGCAGCTGCAAGTATTTATTATTGGGTTTGGGCACGTCATCAAATTAATGAGGATGCGCCAGAGGAACGTTTTGCAAAACAAGAAATGATTAACCTTGAAAACCAAGTCTCTGCTACACCTATGGAAGCCATAAGAGAATAGAACAAAAGGATGGGTACTTCAATGAGTCAAGTTGAATGGATTATTTTTGATAAAGATGGAACTCTTATTGAAATGGATTCTTTATGGATATCATGGGCAATAAATTTATATCTAAATGTAACTGAAAATTCTGATTTCGAAATCAAATTTACGTTGCAGGAGTTTTTAAAAAGTATAGGTGTAAAAAATAATGGTACCTCTATTGATCCAACAAGTCCATTAGCTATTGGAAGTATACAAGAAGCTGAAACAATTTTAGCGTATTTACTCTATCAGCAAGATATTGCTTGGAGTAAGGGCGTGACATTAGCGAGAGCTGCGGCAAGTTTAGCTAATACTCAGCAAGAACATGTAACTGTAAAAGAAATACCGGGTATTCGACAGTTATTAATGGCCATAAAAGATAACGGTATAAAAATGGGTGTTATCACTGCGGATCTGACTGCTCGCGCTGAAGCACATTTAAGGCAACTAGACATTTTATCACTATTTGAATTTGTAATTGGGAGTGATCAAGCCACTTATAGCAAGCCTTCTCCAGATTTGGCTTACGTGGCGAAGGAACGATATCATGTGCCACTTGAAGGGACTGTAATGATTGGTGATTCCAATGCCGATATGCTCTTTGCGAAAAATGCAGGTATGCAATTTTCCATCGGCATTATACCAAAGGAAATCTACCCGAAAGATTATTTACCGGATGCTACGAAAATTATTGAATCCTATGATGAATCATTAGTAGCGATGTTTGTAAAAAAGGAGTGAACATATGGACAATCAACTAATTGCCAAAATTACTGAATTAGTATTGGAGAAAATTTCTCAAGCTTCTCAATCAGATACGAGCTATCAAGGGTTGACACAAGAAGAGCTCCAAGAATGGCAGACCTTTCATCTTATGAATCAAGAAAGGGACCACACTCAACGCACTGCGGTTACTTCTAGTGACAAGGCTTTATCTGCTCAGGAACTGGAAAATTGGGATAGCCTTCAACAAACATTTTCTAAAACATCACCATCTCAAACGAACGACTTAATCACCCTAAAAAAATTTTCTTGATGGGAGGGCAGTCGTATGATAAAGGATCAAGATTTACTATCAATTCAAGAGGCAAGGGATGCTGTCACAGCAGCTTCTATTGCTCAAAAAAAGTTTTCTAGCTTTTCTCAAGAGCAGGTTAATAGGATTATTGAAGCGATTGCGAAGGATGCATATGAACAAGCAGAGAACCTTGCTATTTTAGCGGTCACAGAAACTCAAATGGGCGTTATTGAACATAAGAAAATAAAAAATGAGCTCGCTTCTAAAGGTGTATATGAATCGATTCGTCATGAAAGGACAGTTGGAACTATTTATGAGGATGCTGCTGCTCAGCAAGTAGAAATTGCCTATCCATTTGGGGTCATTGCGGCCGTGTCGCCAGTTACAAATCCAACTGCTACAGCGATTTATAAAACACTAATTGCCTTGAAGGCACAAAATGCAATTGTTTTTAGTCCTCATCCAACAGCAGTTAACTGTACGGTTGAAGCGTTAAAAATATGTAATCAGGCTGCTATTCGTGCAGGTGCACCTGAAGGACTTATCCAATGGATTGCCCATCCAACGTTAAAGGGAACTGAGGCTTTGATGCAGCATAAAGATGTACAGCTTATTTTAGCTACGGGAGGGTCAGGACTAGTAAAGGCAGCCTACAGCTCAGGCAAGCCAGCATACGGTGTTGGACCTGGGAATGTCCCTGTTTATATTGATCGTACAGCTAAAGTAGCACGCGCTGTTCAGCAAATAATCGATAGTAAATCATTTGATAATAGCACAATTTGTGCAACTGAACAGGCTATTGTTGTTCATCGGGGTGTGAAAGATCAAGTATTGGCAGCTTTAGCTGAAAACGGGGCCGTGTTACTGAGAGGAGAAGACAAGGGAAAATTAGCGAAAGTTATTTCCCTTGTACCACGCACACTCAATAGCAAAATTGTGGGTAAGCCTGCTACGTTTATTGCCGAAATGGCAAATGTTGAAGTGCCTTCTCATACGAGAGTACTTGTAGCAGAGGAGTATCAAATCGGTAAAGAATTTCCGTTTTCGATAGAAAAGCTGTCACCTATTTTAGGCTTATATACTGCAAATTCTCATGAGGAAGCAGTAACGATTTGTAGGAATTTATTAGATGTCGGTGGAAGAGGACATAGCCTAGCCATTCATGCTCAGGACGAGCAATTTGTCAAAGAGTTTGCGGCACAAATGCCCGTATCAAGAATTATAGTGAATACGTTAGCATCTGTTGGTGCTGCAGGTGGTACAACAAGCTTAACGCCGTCCTTTACCCTAGGCTGCGGTGCCTATGGAGGAAATATTACAAGTGATAATATTTCAGCACGGCATTTGATCAATAAAAAACGTGTTGCTTATGGAATCAAGGATATGAACATTCCTAAGCCACAAAATCCTAAAAATATACAAGTAACATCTGCTTCAAATCATGCGATAAAAGAAGCGCAAGTTGATACAGTAATGATTCAAAAAATAATAGAAGAGATTGTCACTAAATTAAGTGTCTAGGAGGAATTTCAGATGAACGTAGAAATTAATGGAGCTTTAGGTATGATCGAGACAAGAGGGTTAATTGGATCCATTGAAGCAGCAGATGCCATGGTAAAAGCCGCGAACGTTAATATTGTAGGAAAAGTACATGTTGGTGGTGGAATTGTCACAGTTTTAGTAACGGGAGATGTTGGAGCTGTAAAGGCTGCTACAGATGCAGGCTCTGAAGCCGCGCGTCGAGTAGGTGAATTATTATCCGTCCATGTTATCCCACGTCCGCATTCAGAATTATTAGCGATTTTACCTAAATAAAAATTATGGGTTTATCATTGCACAGGCACATATTCATATGTCCGAAACAGAAGCAGTTTTATTAAATGTGAGGGATCAAGAAATCGTAAAAGTTGAAATTATTAGTGAGATACGCCAAATACAAATGAAAATTGTAGTCGTACATGTATCACCAAATTTCATCCTAGAGATGCATATTGACACAGATGAGGCAAATGCAGCAACTATCGCTACTCTATAACACGGAAAGCTTATCAAAATGGGGTGACACGAATGGAAGTACAAGCATTACGACGACTCATTCAAGAAGTGGTGTCTACCATTGTGAGTACGAAGAAAAAGAGAATTTTGATTGTTCATCCTCATACG
Organism: Lysinibacillus sp. NPDC094177; assembly: GCF_050279145.1. Taxonomy (NCBI): domain Bacteria; kingdom Bacillati; phylum Bacillota; class Bacilli; order Caryophanales; family Bacillaceae; genus Lysinibacillus; species Lysinibacillus sp. NPDC094177. Next base: position 53,645 of record NZ_JBNNTW010000003.1, read on the forward strand.
ACAATCTCGAATAAACAAGTGGAAACATTAAAAAGCTATTTCCAATTAGAGGAGTGGCAAGAGGGGGCACTTGCGACGAATTCATTCCAAATGTTTTACGATGCTAAAGTATTTCTTGAAGTGGATCAGACTTTCATTGTCAGCAGTGCGCAAGGATTACCCAATTCCCCAGAATCCTTATTCCTGACTGAATTATTGTTGAAGGATGAGCCAGTTCTATTAGTCCCCGATGAGAAAATGTCATTAATCATGACGACGAAAGAACCAAATGCATACATGAAAATGCTTAGGCAGCATATGGCAAGCTTAAAAAACTATGGCTGTAATTTTCAGTTATTCTCACAGCTTATGCCTTATTTAAATGATAGAGAAAACTCATCTAATTTCGATATACAAGAAGGATTTATTACAGAAGACATGATTAGGTCGTATCAAGGGCAACAGCTAAAAATACCGATGCATTCTAAACTTACACCACTTGCACAAGATGTGATCCAAGAAAAAGGCATTATTATTCAACGAAAATAGTAGGGGTGTTGTTTCATGACAAAATCGATTGGCATCGTGGAAACAAGAGGTCTTGCCATTTCTATTCAAATTGCAGACGCCATGTTAAAAGCAGCAGATATTAGATTGCTCCGACAAGAAACAATCGATTTAGCACTTGTCACAATTGCAATTGAAGGTGATACAGAGGCAATTAGGGAAGCTATTAAGATCGGTACAAAATTGGCTAAAGATGCTAACCAATGGATTGCCTCTACTACTATTTTACGTCCAGATGTTACTGTCAACGGTCTAGTAATTGAGATTGCTAAAAAGCCAACGTAAGAACAATAAAAAATCTTAAAGGGTGGTGATTTATTTGAAAGTAGATTTAGCTGGAAAGGTTGTTATTGTTACTGGTGGAAGCAAAGGAATTGGGAAAGGAATTGCAACAGTTTTTGCAAAACAAGGTGCTCATGTTGTTATAGCTGCAAGAGGCCAAGAACTCGCATCGAAATTAGCTACAGAGCTGCAAGCGCTAGACTACTCTGCTTCTGCAATCGCTGTAGATGTTGAAAGCTATGAATCTGTTGAAAATATGGTACGAGAGGTTGCTATAACATATGGAGCAATCGATATATTATGCTCTAATGCTGGGATTTTCCCATCTGTTAAGTTGGAGGATATGACGACAGAAAACTGGGATCAAGTGTTAAATATCAATGCAAGGGGAACGATGTTTGCTCTGAAGGCGTGTGTTCCATATTTAAAGCAGGCAGATTTCGGTAGAATCATTATTACTTCTTCAATTACAGGTCCTGTTACAGGCTATGCTGGATGGACTCATTATGCAGCAAGCAAGGCAGCCCAGCTAGGATTTATGCGTACCGCAGCACTTGAATTAGCACAATATAACATTACAGTAAATGCTGTGATGCCTGGAAATATTGCTACAGAAGGCTTAGATGGACTGGGTGAAGAGTATTTACTAAAGATGGCGAAGGCTATACCGTTGGGTGGTCTTGGAAGTGTGGAAGATATTGCGTATGCGGCCTTATTTCTAAGTAGTAAGGAAGCAGGCTTCATCACAGGACAATCCATTATCATTGATGGCGGACAAACATTACCAGAAGATGCTGAAGCATTTTAATGACGTAGGAGGACAATGAAATGAATAATTTAGGCGCATTAGGAATGATTGAAACAAAAGGATTGGTTGGTTCCATTGAAGCAGCAGATGCAATGGTGAAAGCTGCAAATGTCAATATCGTAGGGAAGGTGCATGTTGGTGGCGGTATTGTCACTGTGCTTGTTCGTGGTGATGTTGGTGCGGTTAAAGCCGCTACTGACGCCGGTGCTGCTGCTGCACAGCGTGTGGGAGAGCTTTTATCTGTCCATGTTATTCCACGTCCTCATGCAGAATTAGAAGCTATTTTACCGCTACCATAAAAATGAGGTGGATTTATGAATCAGCATGCAATAGAGCAAATCGTCGATGAAGTTATTGCCGAAATACTTCAAACAAAACAGGCAGCTCCGCATTTGCAAAATGAAATTCCTATTGGGATATCGGCAAGACATATTCACTTGAGACAGGAGCATATGGAGCATCTCTTTGGCAAAGGGGCACAATTGACCGTTCATAAAATGCTTTCACAGCCAGATCAATTTGCAGCAAATGAAACACTCACTGTTGTTGGCCCGAAAGGTAGTATTGCGAATGTACGTGTTTTAGGCCCTGCTCGAACTTTAACACAAGTTGAGGTAAGCAATACTGATGCCGTAGCATTAGGCGTTCATCCACCGATACGAGAATCAGGAAATATTGCAGGTTCAGCTAGTTGTACACTTGTTGGTCCAAATGGAAGCTTGTTTTTAAAAGAAGGAGTCATTATTGCCCAAGCTCATATTCATATGTCGCTAGTAGATGCGGAAAACTTCCATGTTCGTGATGGACAATACGTAGCCGTCAAAATTCACGGTATCCGACCAGTGACTTTTGATCACGTTAAAGTACGTGTTGCAGATCGTTATCGATTAGAGATGCATATTGATACGGATGAGGCGAATGCGGGCTTTATCCAAACGGGTGCAACAGGAACGATATTAAAGGAAGATTTAAGTGACATTCCTAAAAGTCCCTCCTCAACCAACAGTTTCGAAATCAACGAAAAGATTATTACTGAAAAGGACCTTATAGGGTGTGAAGGGCAAACTATAATTGTTCCGCAATTTGCGAGATTTACCGCACTTGCCATGGATACGGTAGCGAATTTAAGAATTGAGATACAGTATAGAAATGAAGGATGATGATGCATGCGTATAGGTAAAGTTGTAGGGAATATATGGGCAACCCGTAAAGAGGAAGGGCTACAGGGTCTGAAATTACTCATCATTCAACCGAAAAAAATAGATGGGCAATTAGCAGACGAGCAAATCGTCGCGGCAGATCGAATTGGTGCAGGTGTCGGAGATGATGTTATTTTAACTACGGGTAGTGCTGCTGTTCGAAGCTTTTCAAAGGAAATAGTTTGTCCAATTGATGCCATTATTGTTGGTATTATTGATGCAACTGAGGAATCGTGAGGTGAGAACTATGAAAGAAGCCATTGGCATGATTGAAACTTACGGCATGGTGGGCTCTGTTGAAGCGGCAGATGCTATGCTCAAAGCTTCAAATGTCCAATTAGTCAAACATGAATTCATAGATGGAGGCATTGTCACAGTTATTGTTGAAGGAGATGTTGGGGCAGTGCAGGCTGCTGTTGATTCTGGCAAAGAAGCAGCGGCACGCGTAGGTAAGGTATTAAGTGCACATGTAATCCCACGAGCTGCAGATGAGGTTTTCACAACTATTATTCGCCAAAAACAAAAAGTGACAAAAGGAAGACCAACCAAATCTACTGCCCGCAATAAAACACAAGTAAAAGAAACGAACATTAACCCTTTAAACGATGCCCAAACTGAAATATAGCTTAGTTCCTATATCTATATAGCACAGAGTCATTTTCGTTAGGAGTGATGAAAATGAAATTTAAAAGGCCAAAGATTGCGATTATTGGAGCCGGCAATACTGGAGCCACCATAGCTTTAATGGTCGCTCAAAAAGAAATAGGAGATATTGTGCTAGTCGATATTCCAGAATTAGAAATGCCAGCTAAGGGGAAAGCGCTAGATATTTTGCAAACAAGTCCTATTGAAAAATTTAATGTTCACATTATTGGAACAGCCAACTATCAAGAAATTGAGCATGCAGATATTGTTGTCATTACAGCAGGTATTGCTAGAAAACCTGGAATGACGAGAGAGGATCTTATTCAAACAAATGCCTCCATTATTCGCTCTGTCAGCGAGCATGTGAAGTGTTATGCACCAAACAGCTATGTAATCGTATTAAGTAATCCTGTAGATGCCATGACCTATGTTTGTCTAGAAACGACGGGATTTTCAAAAAATCGTGTAATGGGTCAATCAGGAATTTTAGATACAGCTCGTTTTAATACATTTATTGCAGATGCTCTACATTTATCTGTTAAAGATGTTTCTAGCTTCGTTTTAGGTGGTCATGGCGATGAAATGGTGCCACTTGTGCGCTATACGTATATCAGTGGAATCCCAATAGAAAAAATGCTGCCTAAAGCTCAAATTGAACAATTAGTGGAACGAACGCGCAAAGGTGGAGGCGAGATTGTTGGGCTTCTTGGTAATGGCAGCGCTTATTATGCCCCAGCAGCATCAATTGTCAAGATGATAGAAGCCATTGTGAAAGATCAACGAAGAGTTATGCCAGTCATTGCTTATTTGCAGGGGGAATATCATGTTCATAACGCTTGTATTGGTGTACCTGTAGTTCTTGGTGGTAATGGTATTGAAAGTGTGATTGAATTACACTTAAACAAAGAAGAGCAAAAAGCATTTGCCAATTCGGTTCATACTGTTTATCGTACATTAGAAAATATTAAACGATGGATTACTGCCATCTAATCTAAAATAAGTATTAGATGGTTGATACATATAAAGTTTCTTAGACTTCGGAAAATATCAACTACGAAATATACATAGTTCTCCAAATTCTCTTTAAATGGAAAATATATTTTTGTACAATAAGAGAATTAAAGTCAGATTCTTAAAGGAGAAGAGAACTATATGAAGCAGGCATTAATTATTGTGGATATGCAAGAAGCGTTCTTTTTGGATAGTGAAAACTACTTATTTGATTATGAAAGAGTATTAGATAATATTAATATGTTAATAACTTCGGCACGAAATTGCGATGTTCCGATTGTTTTTATCCAGCATACGGATTCAAATAAAGACGACGATTTTGCGTTTGGCAAGCCAGGCTGGGATCTATATCACGGACTTCTACGGCAACCAGAGGATAAAGTGATTCAAAAAACATCGTGGGATGCATTTTTCCAAACGGAATTAGCGGAGTACCTACAGGAACAACATATTGAGCAGCTTATTTTCGCTGGTGCTCAAACAGAATTTTGTCTTGATACGACTATCCGAAATGCCTATAGTCGTGGATACCATCATAATATTTTAGTTGAAGGGGCGCATACCACACTAGATAGTCACGTATTAAATGCGCAGCAAATTATTAAGCACCACGAGTCCGTTTGGCATAATCGATTCGTGAACATTCAGCCACGTACTTTTTTCAAAAAATAAGTAAAAAGGGGTAACAATAATGCTCATAAACAGCCAAGAATATAATGTCAACGAACTTCATTATACAATTAGACCCGCCAATGTCGAAGATGCCCAAGCATTATCTGATTTAAGGTTACAACTTGATGGCGAAACGGAAAACTTCGATAGGGAACAAGGAGAAGGCTTCATCGATACGAAAGGATTTGAACAGATCATTCAGGAAGACACAAAAAGTCCAGGGAATTTGTGTTTAGTAGCAGTGGTCGATAATCGTATCGTCGGATTTTCTAGATGTGAGGGATCACCATTAAAAAGATTTGCTCATAAAGTAGATTTCGGTGTAGGTGTATTAAAGGAGTTTTGGCGTTATGGGATAGGTAAAAACTTCTTAAAAACATCGGTAGAATGGGCTGACGCTAATGACATTAAAAAAATGGCCTTGCATGTTATAGAGACAAATGACAAAGCAATTTTACTCTATAAAAAGCTTGGCTTTGAAGTTGAAGGCGTCTTAAAAAATGATAAACTCCTTTCAGATGGCAACTATTATAATACGATTGTCATGGGAAGAATTATGGCATAATTTTAAAATAAACCCAGTTAAGTAAATAGGTTTTATTAAAAGTCAAGTTATAAGCTGAAACCATTTTAAATAGTGAATTCCTATTTAATTTCACACATTATATATATAGAAATTTAAAGGATAGAAGAGCTAAAATGAATTCGCTCTATCTATCCTCTTTTTTTACCCCAGATGATCCTAATTACTACAACAATTATATCAATCTAATGTTGCAGTAATTTAAAAGGAGCTTATTTCAATTAGTAATTGTATATTAAAGCCTATTTCTTAAGCTTCTGTATACTCGGCAATAAAGTGAAAATAATCATATTTTTTTATACTGCTTTTTTCTGCATAACAACAAATGCAACATATTCACGAATTTTTGCGTTTGGCCAAAAATACCCTAAGTAATCTCTTTCTTTAACTCTTTCATAATAGAATGTGAAGGTGTTCTACCATGCAGTAAATAATAAACCCCTATTCCGATTATTATAAGGAAAGAACAATAAAAATATAATGATCCATGATCAATTTTAGCTGCGGCAATACCAAAGATAAATGATCCAATGCCGAACCCAAAATCATATATAGAAAGGAATGTGGCCGTAGCCAATGCCCTCTTTTTAGGAGGTGCTACTTGAATGGCGATGGTTTGAAAACTGGGAAACATGGTTCCCCACCCCAATCCAATAAGGGCTGCTGATGTAAGAAATAACAAGGACGTATTCGATATACTCAATAAGAATGTACCGACTCCAAAGCATAAAATAGCAGGATAAATTATAATATTTGCACCTAATAAATCATACCATTTTCCAGTAAACGGTCGGGAAATTAAAAGGACCACTGCGTACACAACAAAAAAATAACCAGCAGCTTCCACTAAACTTTGCTCTTTAGCATATATGGATACAAAAGAGATAATCCCAGAGTAAATCAGTCCAAAGAAAGCTGAGACCAATGATACAGGAATAGCGGAAATTTCCAAATAATATCCAATTTCCATACTTTTTTTTCGTTTAATTACCCGTTCTGGCATAAAAGCTACCTTAGGTAATTTTACAAATAATCCTGCAACGAGTGCAAAGAGGGCACAAAATACATTTATGATAAACATTACATTTGCCTCTGTTTGTTGCATAACAGTCAAACCCAAAAAGGGACCAATAGCCATGGCAAGATTTAGCGTTAGTCCATAGTACCCCATACCTTCTCCTTTACGGGATTCCGGGATGAGATCGGCCACAATTGCTCCAGTGGACGTTGTGGCCATTCCAAAACCAATTCCATGAAAAAAGCGAAGAATTAGTAAGCCAATCAGAGATTCTGGAATAAAATACAAAATTGAAGCTGCGAAAAGAACAATGAGGGAACTTATAAAAGCGGTATACTTTCCTACCTTTTCGATCCATTTACCTGCAAATAGGCGTGTTAGGATGGATGCAATCAAAAAAACTGTAGTAATAAGTCCGGCTTCAGATTCGGCACCATGCAATTCTTTTAAAGCATATATCGGTAGTGTAACCAATAAATAAAAAAATGCTGTAAACACGAGAAAATTAGTAATGGCAATACTGATAAAATCCCTTGTCCATAATTGGGGTTTATCCAATATTTCCACCTCCCAGATCAAAATTTTTTCTAAATTCATTATTTATATATACTGACATTTCTAAAAGGTACAGTTTACAATAAATATTAATGACAGATGAGGTATTTCAATAATGAATGAACTAATATTTAATATCAATAGAGAAAGTAACACGCCTATGTACCAACAAGTTTATCAATACATACGAACACAGATTTTATCTGGTAAATTAGAAAGGAATACAAAGTTACCATCGATTAGACAACTTGCTCTCCAATTAGAGGTTAGCAGAAACACAACTCAGGTAGCCTATGAACAATTGCAATCGGAAGGATATATTCGAAGTGAGAACAAAAAGGGGTTTTTTGTAGATGCAACTATATCGGATGAGACGCTTACATATGAACCCATTAGAGAACAGCATCATGAAAAAAAACAAACTGACATAAAAACTATTGACTTTAAGATTGGGACAGTGGATCAAGAGAACTTCCCTTTGAAAAAATGGAGAATGCTTACAAACAAAAGCATTAATGACTCTAGCATGTTTTCATACGGAGAAAAACAAGGCGATATTCAATTAAGAAAGGAACTAGCAGATTACTTGTTTCAATCAAGAGGAGTTAATACTTCCGCTGAACAGATTATTATTGGCAGTAGCACACAACACTTGTTATTACTTTTATCGCTGTTGCTAAAGCAAGACTATCATTATCTGGCAGTAGAAGACCCTGGATATAATGTGGCAAGGGAACTATTTGCTCTTCAGTCATTTATCATTGATCCGATCCCGGTAACAGAACAAGGCATTCAAGTCGATCGCCTTTTACAGTCACCTTCTAGACTTTTATATGTCACTCCTACTCACCACTTTCCATACGGAGTAACAATCCCCGTCAATGAAAGATTAAAGTTAATTCAATGGGCAAAAAGGGTGGAAGGTTACATTATTGAGGATGATTACGATAGTGAATTTCGATACATACATCAACCTATACCGTCTCTTCAAAGTTTAGATTCAAATGATAGGGTGGTTTATTTAGGAACTTTTTCAAAAGCATTGCTACCTTCTATCCGTGTCAGTTATATGGTTTTGCCTAGGAGGCTAGTAAGTGAATATAAAAAGATACTCCCTTTGTTTGAGCAAACATCCTCATCTATACATCAAAGAACGTTGGCGACCTTTATGAATGAAGGATATTGGTACCCACACTTAAGGAAGATGAAAGCTTTGTATAAACGTAAAATGAATCTATTGAATAGGGAATTACTAAAACACTTTAAGAATTATGTTGAAATAAAAGGTGGTAGTTCCGGGATTTTCGTTATTATTGAAGTTAAAACAAAAATGAGTGAAAAAATGCTAATTGAAAGGGCATATGAACATGGAATTGTAGTTTATCCTTGCTCAAAATATTTCTCGAAAGATATACCACAATATCCACATATTCAACTTGGGTTGGGTAATTTATGTGAAGAAAAGATAATAAAAGGAGTATCTCAACTAGCAAAAATTTGGTTGTAATCTTATTAGAGGTAGCACCACATCGCTATTAAGTTAAGATTTTAAGCTTGTTACTACTATTGAACAATTGAATTTCTACAAAGATTGGTTGAAGCGTTTTTGAGGAATTTGCTTCAAGTAATGGAGGCTTACTTGGAGAAAATTGAGTAGCACTTTTTTCTTGTTGAACTAACCGCGCAGTTTAGCGGAAGGAGGATTTTTTACATTTATGGAGAATATACCGAATAAAAAATAAAAGAATCGTAAGGAAAATATGGATAATAATTACTGTTGAAGTGTAATATTTTGAAAAACAACGCTATAATCCATATAAATATTTATTGATGATACAAAACTTGTGATAAATCTAAGTCCCCCAGATTTGTCCGATATATGAAAGGAGTCAAATTTTAATGAATAGTCCAATCTGATATTCCCCTATTAAGCCAAAATTCGAATGAAATATTGGGGGATATATAATGAAATTGAATAGAAATTTTTCTTTATTACTATTGGGTCAGTCACTCGCTAATATAGGCGATGTATTATATATAGTCAGTGTTATAAGTACAATTTTTGTATTAACAGGTACTGCAATTGCAGCATCGTTTGTGCCATTTACAATTGCTTCTTCTATGTTTATATCCAGTCTGCTGACACCTCTTTTGGTTGAAAAATTAAATCTTAAATGGTTACTCGCTGGGTCACAAATTGTAAAGACGATTTTACTCTTTATTCTAGGGTTTATGTTAATTGGTTTAACAGCAGCTAATTATTATTTTATCTTTTTAATAATAGGATTGATTGCTTTTTTTGACGGATGTGCAAATCCAATAAGACAGACATTGACTCCATACTATGTTAAACCTGAACATCTAATTCAAGCTAATGGAATTTCGGAAACTATTACACAGATCATACAAGCAGGTATGTGGTTCGTAGGAAGTTCATTGCTAATTATTATGAGTTCTCAACAACTTATTTGGTTAGTTGGATGTCTATTTGTAATTGCAAGTATATTACTTTGCCTTTTAGAAAGTGTAAACCATGAAACAACCGAGCTGAAAGGGAAACTAGAAAAGATTAAAGAGGGTTGGAAAACTTTATCTAACACTCCAGTATTAAGAAGGATTGCTTGGATAGAATTTTTGGAAACAATTGCAGCAACGGTTTGGATAGCTGCTATTTTATATGTGTTTGTCAACGATGCTTTGAACGTTGATGAAAAATGGTGGGGATTTATCAATGGAGCTAACTTTTTAGGTCTGATTTTAGGAAGTGCTTATTGTATTAAATTTTCTTCTTTTGTTGAAAAGAAAATTGGAACCTTTATTTTTGTCGGTTCATTCGCAAGTTTCTTATTCACAATATTATTTAGCCTAAACAGTATTCCTATGATTTCCTTACTTTTATCGCTCTGTGCAGGGCTTTTTGGACAAATAAAAAAAATTCCTCAACAAACGGTTATACAAACTAGTGTGTCAAAAGAACAGTTGTCAACTGTTTATACCTCATTAGGTGCTATCGGAACTGGGATTTTTGGCGTTGGCTCTCTTGTTATGGGACTAATAGCAGATTTGTTAGGAATTAGAATTGTATTCGTTATTTCGGGGCTATTACTTGCGATAGTAAGTACAATTGCTCATAAAAATAAGCAATTGTTTGTTAGAAATATTCTGGAACAATAAAATTAAAGATGAAGGATTTTATTAGCTATAATGTCCTTTGTTTTTTAATGATAGTTTGTGAAGTGGGACCATCATTTTTGATGGTCTTTTTTATTGAACTTATTGAACTATCAGGGGCTTTTCTTGAAGATCATTGAGTTGCATAGGCAGCTCTTTTTTTCTTTATTGAACTAACGAATCAAGTTACTTCAATAAGAGGACATTGTGTTTAATGACATTTTTAAGAGATACAGGACATACCCTCTTAACGGGAGGTATTGTATGTTAAAAAAGCTAGTGATTATTACTGGAATACTTATAGTGGCAATAGCATTATATATCCTGTTAATTAAATTCTCAGTAGCTGATACTGCTGTTGCAAATAAAGAGAAACAAGTAACTTTAATTACTAAAGAAGAAGAACAAGAGATATCAATATTGAACAGGGTAACTGAAAAAATTCACGAGAAATATGTGGGGGTTGATGTGAAAACAACTTCAAAGAAAGAATTGATGATAAGGGTTGTAGGGGATGAAGAATATTATAATTCCGTAAAAAAGGATATGGAGTCCATTGCAAAAAGTGTAATCAAATCCTCTCCTTTAAAAAACCATAAAGTTGTGTTTGAGAGATGGGATTTATTTAGGATTCCCGAAGAATTTAATAAAGCCGACAAAGAAAATCATCATTTAAGGCTTTTAATGGAAGTTTTTAAAGATTATGAGGTAGTTATAAATATCAGCGCTAACGACCAAAAATCCATTATCATTCATACATCAATAAAAAGTTCTGATAAAGATGCGCATAAGTTATCATTAAAAATCGAAGAGACTGTAAGTAAAATTTTACACTCTAAAGAACTAAATTCCAATGACTCTTATGAAATTAAAATATTAGATGCCAACGGTCAAATAATAAAATAGTCAACTCGGCATCTATTAAAAGGGGAATTACTTCTTTTATATGCCTAAAAATATTAATAAAAAATTTAAAATACTACGTGCTAAAGAAGCTGGCGTAACGAAAGCGACCTTATATAATCATTCTGACATTCGAGAACGCATCGAATTCTTAAGAGATCAACAAGAAAAAGCAAATAGTAATGCAAGAATTAAGCGAGACGAAACAAATCAAGACGCTATGATTGCTTCTCTTAGACGGAGAATTAAGAAATAGGTAGAAAGAATTGAAGAGTTGGAAGATGAAAAAAAATTACGCAAAACAGAAAGTACAGAACTAGCAGATTATATGAAAAATTTATAACAAAGGCTAGGGTAATGAACATTATTACATAGGCCATAATAAAGAGACAGCAATCGCTGTCTCTTACTAAACTAACGCACCCTGTTAGTTTAAGTACATTTCTTCACAAACTATCTGGTTTTACATATATTAACTCTGTTTAGTTATTACAGGAATGCTGCCCCGTAGATGTCGATATTGCTCCCGATATTATAATAAAGTTTAAAGAATTACGCCTGATACATCTCCTGTCAAGACTTCTTTTTCATTCTGATTTTTACATAAAAAAGATGCAACAAACGCTGTTCTATTATTTTCTTGCCTTTCGTATTTCTCAATTTTAACTATACAAAATATTGTATCTCCTGTAAAAACAGGTCTTAAAAACTCAAAACTCGTATTACGAGCCAGTACGTTATGGTCTCCAGCTATTTTTGTTGGCAAAGTTGCCGTTAGTAACCCTTGAATAACAAGTCTTCCTTGTTCATCTGGGGTTATATGATGAATCCCTTCATCCCCTGAAATCTCCGTAAATAATTCAACATCCCTTACTGTAAAAGTTCGTTCAAACGTAATTATATCTCCTGCTTTTAATGACATTATAAACTCCTCCCACTGTCTGGTTAATCACAATGTGAATATTACATCAATACCAGACTATTTAAGGTAATATATTCCACGAAAATCTGAAAAAACCTTCTTCAACTAATCTGCACCGTTAGCCATCCATGAAATGCAAAATCAACACTTCACCACAGAAAATGAAGATAATTAAGTGTTCTTTCATTGGAGTACAATAAGAAAAAAGAGTTGTCGAGGTCTTACTTGGACCTTCCTCTTAAGGGCAAGGCCCAAAGAGGTTAATTAGATTTGTTGTCTGTTTTTATTGAGTGTCTTCGTCATCTTTGTACTCCAAAATATCACCTGGCTGACAATCCAAAGTCTTACATATCGCTTCTAATGTTGAAAAACGAACCGCTTTTGCTTTCCCATTTTTCAGAATAGAAAGATTCGCCATAGTAATTCCAACCCTTTCCGAAAGCTCCGTTACGCTCATTTTTCGTTTTGCTAACATCACATCAATATTAATAATAATTGCCATACCATCCACCTCAGACCGTCAAATCATTTTCTGATTTTATATTAATCGCTTCTTGTAGAAGCCGTTGGAGGATAGCAGCAAAAACGGCAATAATCAACGAAGCAAAAATGATGATGAGTCCCATTATTCCAATAGGAGGGTCAACTTTCTTTGCTATAAAATGGAAGAGTGGCAAACCTAATACATACAAACCACTGATTATAATCGCACAGCACTTTATGTTCTTTAACGACTTTACAGATAATTCCGAAAAAGCTGCATTCTCGTCAATGTACCGTAAAAGATTAACAGCCTGATAAAGAGCAAAGTAAAAAGGCACAGCTGATCCATACATCACGATGAAAATGAGATATTTCATTAAGGAAATATTTGGATACAATTTTGATGCGAAATTCGCCATATGGGGAACTAAAAATATACATAAAGCAAGAACTGCAATTCCAACCAGAAAAATAATTACCTTTAAGAAAGTTGTTGAACCTCGTTTAACATTCATATTAAGCACCTCACTTATTTAATAACATTATAAACTTAACACACAGTTTATCGTTTTGCGATAAATAAGTATTGTTTTTAATTGTATTATTATTGTTATTTATATATCTTTTTAATTTTGACATTCATTAAAATATTCACAATAAAAAAACTCAACCCATAATTAATGGATCGAGTTATAAATAAAGAAAGAGAAGTTTACTTTAATACCCGCTGTGATATTTGGTTTAAAAGCTACATTGAAAGTCGTCTAGATAGAGATCCAGCAATTTTTGTTACTGAAAGAAATCCACATCGTATGAGTATTGCGCAAATGAGGTATATCAGTAAACGAATCTCCAGTCGTGCTGGAATTAAGAAAGATATACACCCCAATCAATAAAGACATAGTTACGACTACATACCTATTAAACAATGGTGCACCCATTGAAGTAATTCAAAGTTTAATGGGCCATGAAAAAAGTGAAACTACTCGGATTTATGCACCCGTTACTTGAAGTAAGTTTTTAAGTTAAATCCACTTTTCCATAAATATTAATTCATCTTTTTTAAAACCTTGTTTTTCATAAAATCCTTGAACCTTCTCATTACTTAACTCAATTAAAAGGTTAATTTTTTCACATCCAATTTTTTTAAAACGACATTCCAATTCCTCGATAATTTGATGCCCAATATTTCTTCCTTGGTACTCAGGGTCAACAGCTAAATGGTTAATCCATCCTCTTCTTCCATCAAAACGACCCATCACTACGCCAATAATTCGAGAATCTTCCTCTAATACAAAAAATAACTCTGAGTCTCTTTTTAATTTTCCCTTCATTCCATCATAGGTATCTGAATGGGAAAGAATTAGTCCAGCTTTTTCCCACAAATCAATCACAGAATCAAAATCTAATAAAGTAAATTCTCGAAAAGCCATATGTTATCCCCCTTTATCTTTGTATAAAAATACCAAAAACATATAATTATTCAATATAAATTTTTATATTTTATTGAACTAACCTGCGCCGTTAGTCGAGTAAGACAAGATAAAACAACAATCATTACGAACAGAATATTTATATACTTACATTTGAAGGTTTTCACCCTAAGATAATATAAGAGTTGTTTTTTATTTATTCATGAACAATATACTTTCTTCCAGAAAAAACATAGCAGTTGATTTTTGGCATTTTATGATATTGCATATTATCGGTATTAAAGAGTATGTCACCATAGAAATGGTTCTATGTTCTGTGGCTATTGGATTATTAGCTCCAAAACACCCCCCCATATTTGGCGATGAACAAAACAAATAACATTACATAATATAGAAACATGAAATATTTATCTTCATTCAGTCAAACAACTACTGAATGAAGATAAAGCCTCCGGCGGATGTCATGGATTTTGAAAGGAATGAATTGTGCCGGCACAATTCAAAATCCAGACTCAATTACGCCAAGGCGAAATTGATAAAAAAAGGATGATGTATTATTTCTATAGTAAGAACTGGTACCCTTCCTAGCGGAGAAATACATGACGGATTCGAAGATATTGATGTTGTTTGGGACATCGATCGTTGGGAGAATGACGGCGGTAGAAGTCTTGGAACGAGTTCGAGGACGTGAAAAGGCTGCCTGTATTAGATGGAGAGGGAGACAACTTGTCTCCCTTTAAAAATGTTATGTTTGATTGTTTTATTGAAACTATTTTCCTTTTTTTTCGTATTAAATAAGAGAAACAATGGGAGGTGAGATTTTGGAGGAAAAAATACAGGGAAAACAAAAAAATGAGTTTTTTGAATGGGTAAAGGCAATTGCATTCGGTTTATTGGTGGCATTTTTAATCAAGCAGTTTTTATTTACGCCAGTACTCGTAAAAGGTGCTTCTATGATGCCGACACTGGAAGACAAAGACCGTGTTATTATTAACAAAATCGGTCCAAAATTTAAGTCGATTGATCGGTTTGACATTGTTGTTATTGAAAATGTTCTTCTTCAAAAGAATGAAGAAGAAAATATTATTAAACGTATCATTGGTCTACCAGGGGATAAAATCGAGTATAAGGATGATCAATTATACATAAACGGAGAGAAATTCAGTGAACCTTATTTAGACCAAAAAAAGAAAGAATTAAAAGATTCTGGGTCACTTACTTATGATTTTACGCTAGAACAAGATTTAGGTGAAATTACCGTACCTGAAGGACATTACTTTGTATTAGGTGATAATCGTCGTGTAAGTAATGATAGTAGAAATCCTGAGATAGGGTTCATACCTAAAGAAAAAATAATGGGTACAACAAGTATCGTTTGTTGGCCGTTCGAGCATATTGACTTCAGGCTTAAATAAATTGAGCCTCAAAACTTTATAGCTTGATAAAGATAATATACATGACCACTCCACAATGAGTGGTTTTTTGTTTTGTCATTTTTTAAATCGACATCTAGGTAGCGAACGCACAAAGGGTATCATTGCATTAATGAAAGATATAATTAACTTAATGCAATATATACATTGCAAAAAGACAAATATTCTGTATAATTAAAATCATAAAATAAGAGGAGGGAAAATATTGATGTTTTGGAAAAGTAAACACTTAGATGAACGAGTTAAAAATCAGCAAAATAAAATTTACAAAGAGATTTTTTTCTTTGTCCTATTAATATGTTTAATATCGATCCTAATAAAATTCATAACAGTGGGAGTATCCTCACAAAATGTATTAACAGAGCGGTTGATTTTAATATTCTCAGCTGTTTATTATTGTGGCAGGGCAGCCTATCTCGGGATATTTACTGATGAAGTAGAGATTCACGATAGTGCAAGTAAATTTAAATTAAGTACTAAATTTATTATTTTCGGTGTGACTATTGGCATGGTTATTGCAATTATTATGGGTGTTAACAGTGCATTCAACTATGCAGAAAGCACTTCACAAGCAATATATTTTTTCTTTATGGTATTTTTTGTATCACTGTTCATGTATTCATCATTTATTGCCGGAATTTTAATCATATTTTATGGGCTTGCTAAAAAGAAAAGTGATCGAGTTATTCAAAGAATGTTAGAAGATGAAGATAGTGGTGATCAATGTGAAAAACATACGCTTAAAAATGGCTCGAATTGAACACGATTTATCACAAGGTGAATTGGCTGAAAAAGTGGGGGTCACTAGACAAACAATTGGTTTAATTGAATTAGGTAAATACAACCCGACTTTAAATTTATGTATTGCTATATGTAAAACGTTAAATAAAACCCTAGATGAATTGTTCTGGGAGGAGTAAAATTTAGGATTAAAAAGCTGGAAAAGATTCAGTGATATCCGAGGATTGGCAGAACAGAAGTATAAACGTGTTATTATTTTATTAAAGAGGCTATCGACTAAGGTGCTGCACCCCAAAAGTTAGATTTATTACTCTAATTTTTGGGGTGCAGCACCTTTCTTAATTTTGAAATTGGACTTTATATTTAAAGGCGTGACTCAATAAACCTAATCATTTAATCCTTTTCCATCGAGAATTTGCTGCGTGCATTTTTCAATTCTTGACACGCGCGTTTTGGATTGTTTAGGTTGAGAAAAATGTAGAATATATGCTCTTTGTCGCCCTGGTGTTAATTCTTCAAAAGCAGTTTTCAAGGTAGGCATTTCATCGAATTTATTGTGAAGTTCTTCAGGAATTATGTATTCCTTATGCTCTTTCATTGGCACTTCTAAACCTGATTTTTCAACTTCAATGGCTTCATGAATATAGTCTTTTATGATGGTTTCCATTCCAACTATTTCTTGAACATTGGTGAAACGAATTTGGCGCGCCGCCTGTACATTTTCCGTTTGTTGAATTAAAATCCCTTGTGCATCCTTTAACAAGGCGCCTTTGTGAAACAGAAGCGCACAATAATCTTTAAATCCATGTATTAACACGATGTTCTTGTTCTCAAGAGTGTAACAAGGATGCATCCATTTATATTCTTCAGTCAGCTCACAGTCAAGAACGATATTTCTCAATACTGCATACTCTTCCTGCCACTTTTTAGCTTTACTTAAAAATTCATCAACCTTCGGATTCACTTTACTATTTATCATCTAGGAACACCCCTCTACAATTTATTAATCAGCTAATAATAATTTCTCTAATCGATTTATAATAAAACATTAAATAGTGTCATGTCTAGCTAAAAATAGGGAACTAAAATCGCTAATCTACAAAGAATTAACGATGAGTTTTATTTTTGCTAGTAGAGCGATGAAGTGTGGAGGTAAATGATTACAATATGGAATAGAGAAACTGACAATGAAAATATATTGAGATTTTTTACATCGTTTAATTGGGATTGGTAGAACATCGTATTATTGGTATATAATACTAAGAGAAAATGTTTTCTAAAATAAAGCTGAGGGGGAGAATAATGAAAAAATTTTTTATTGTGTTATTAGCAGCGTTTGCATTTGCAGTAGTAAATCCTACAAAATCAGAAGCGAAAGTGATGTATGATGGAGCAGAAGTTGTAAAAGATCAAACGGGAAAAATGACCTTTAAAAAAGACATTAAAGTATACAAGAAAAATCCAGATGGTTCGTTTGATTCGTTAGTGGTTAAGCGAAATAACTTCTTTAGAACGTATGATATCGAGAAATATGATGGCAAAACATTTTACCAAATGGGGCAATATCGCGTACAAGCAACGGATTTGGTAGTTTTCAAAGAAGTACCATTAAAAATTCGTTCATCTTTCTATAACAATCCAACTTATATCATTATTAATCGTGATGGTAATTATGGAGCCGGATCTTACGGAATGTGGTTCAAAGGAAAAAACCCAGGTATTTCTATTACAAATAATGGACAACTACTTTCTTATTGTTCTGGCGGTGAGTGTGTTCAGTATCCTGGTACAGATCTTAAAATCGCTGAGACAATATCGAGAGAAAGAGAAGTACGGTTCGAGTTAATAAAAGATGCAGGTGGGAAAAGCACTCCTTTAAATGGAGCTAAAATTGAAACAATCCATAAAAAGGGAAGTATTGTTCTTTCATGGGGTGAGGAAATTAGTGGTTATCTATTTGTCAGCGTGGATGAAAATGACGCTCACGCTCTGAATGTTTGGATTCCGGTGAATGCATTAAAGCCAGTTGGAGATAAGTGATAGATTAGGAATTATATATAGCTCTCTTAAATTTTGTTAAGGGAGCTTTTTTATATGGGTTATTGATATTGGGATAGGATGTTTTGCTTAATGAACGAGATCGTCTTCCACAATTAATAAGTAGTAGACCTAAATTAAAAATTGACTTGGATGAAATCATGTTATGGAAAAACACTCTATTTTTGTTGTTTTTTTGACATCCTTAATTTCGATTGATAAAATATTACGTTATTAGTATTTAATACTATAATCTTATGTTTTCTATAATAAAGCTTAGTAGGGGGAGAATAATGAAAAAATTATTTATTATGCTACTAGCAGCATTTGTATTAGCAGTAGTAAGTCCAGCAAAATCAGAAGCGAAAGTGATGTATGATGGAGCAGAAGTTGTAAAAGAGCAAACAGGAAAAATGACCTTTAAAAAAGACATCAAAGTATACAAGAGAAATCCAAATGGAACATTTGATTCGTTAGTGGTCAAACAAAATAACTTCTTTAAAACGTATGATATTGAAAAATATGAAGGCAAAACATTCTATCATATGGGGCAATATCGAGTACAAGCAACGGATTTGGTAGTTTTTAAAGAAGTACCAATAAAGATTCGTGCTTCTTTCTATAACAATCCAACTTATGTTGTTATTAATCGTGATGGTAATTATAATTACGGATATTACGGAAAATATTTCAATGAAACGGGTGATTCTTCATACGTGGATTTAAATAATGAACAATTTAAGTATTGCGTGAGCAATGGAGTAGATTGGTTATGTGAGAAGTATCCTGGTACAGATCTTAAAATCTTCGAGACAACAATGAGACAAATTGACGTGCGTTATGAGCTAACAGAAAATGCAGAAGCAAAACACACTCCATTAAAAGAAGCTAAACCTGAAATAATGTTTGAAAAGGGAAGCATTTTTTCATCAGATAGTATTGAAGTTAATGGTTATCTATTGGTAAGATTTGAGGGAGAAGTCAGATATCTTGGTTGGCTTCCTGTAAATTTATTAAAGCCAGTTGGAGATAAGTGATAGATTATGAATTATATATAGCTCTCTTAATAAATATTTATTAAGGGGGCTATTTTTGGGTTTGTTAATATGCAAATAGAATGTTTGTTAAGCTTAGAGTGAATTTTTTATGAATGAGCAAAAGATGAAGAATCCAGGAGGGTTAATTTACCAGGGTAGGTGTTTCTTTTGTTACTAAAATTTTTTATATAATATTTGTAAGTGGATAGGAAGGTATTATAAATGGAAATTAGAAAGCCTAGCAACTCAGAACTAGAAGAAATTATAGCTCTTTCACCACAGGCTTTATTTGATGGTACACTTGGCGGAGTAAGAGCAACAAACGAAAAAGTTAGAAACCTTATAGAACCTCTTCTTAAAAAAGGGTGCTATTATTTGATAGCAACAGAGAATAATGAGTTAATGGGATGGATCTTGATTGGGGAAAACAAAGACCAATTTACGGAACAATTAAACGGGTTTATTTATGAGCTATTTGTAAAAGAGTCATTTAGAGGTAAAGGAATTTCCAAAGAATTAATGAATGTTGCCATTGAACAATTAAGTCAGGAAGGGTATTCCGAAGTCAGACTTAGTGCTTACGTAGGGAATAATGCTATTAAACTATATGAAAAAATGGGATTTAGTTTAAGAACAGTAAGTATGAAATTACAGTTATAAAAGTAGTTTCGCTTATTTAAAACTAAAAAGACAATGACCAGGCGCTCATAAAATTTGAATTTGAGTACCTGGTCTTTTAGTATTGAATTATTACATTGTACATAAAAATTATCCTATAAAAAATATTTATTAGTTTGCCTGTGTTTTTTCCTCCCAAGGATTTTCTTTTCTAGAGAGTGAAACAAAGAAGTAAAACAATCCAGGAATAAGAATCAACAAACCTATAATAATATATGTTTGTCGTGTACTTAAATTCAAAAATGTTGAAGAAGCAAATATAATTCCTAATGGCAT
Organism: Lysinibacillus sp. NPDC094177; assembly: GCF_050279145.1. NCBI lineage: Bacteria > Bacillati > Bacillota > Bacilli > Caryophanales > Bacillaceae > Lysinibacillus > Lysinibacillus sp. NPDC094177. The sequence continues at coordinate 74,078 of NZ_JBNNTW010000003.1, forward strand.
TGTGATTCGAAGAAATAGTAAGCGAACTGAACTTAATTGTGTTAAGCGATCTCTCGGAGCTTCCCGTTGAAAAACTGCTGCACTTTGAGAATTAAAAAGAGGGAATAAAATCCCGCCAGTAAGTTCACAAACCCAAGCCAAAGGAATTGTATGAACAAAAAACAGAAGTACAAACGATAGTCCTCCTCCAATTAAACCTAGGTACATCGTTTTGTTTGTTTTTGGTAATTTCGATAGCATTAACGTTCCAATGACATAACCGACTGGAAAAGAACCAGAAAAAATGGCATATTCCCAATAATCCCCTCCTAGGTTTTCCAGTATAAAAGGAATATTAATAACCAACGTAGCCCCGACAGCGAATTGGACGGTTGAAGAAAGAATCGTGAGGTGTAATAGGTTTCGATAATTAAAAAATGTCCTATAACCTTCTTTCATTTCTGACCACCAAATTTTTTTTGTCCAAGTTGCTACTCTCTCTTTACTTGATTGAGGTATACGTGAGAGTGCTAGAAAACTAACTAAGAACATAGCAGAGGAAAAAATATAAATGAAATGCAGAGGGCTGACTAATAAAAGTAAGGATGTAGCCCCAGGAGCGATAAAACTCATAAGTCGTATAGTTCCATCTAATAAGCCATTAGCTTCGACAAGTTCTTCTTTTTTACAAATTTCAGGTAGTAATGAAAAAGATAGACTTGCGTAAATAGGCTGCATTAATCCTAGAAGACATTGCAAAATAATCAATCCCAAGATTGTTCCCACATGTGTACTAATTAAATAGCCAACTAAGGGAAGAATGTAGGCCCCTGCACGGATTAACTGTATGTTTTTAAGCATTTTTTCTTTTACCACATGGTTTAGAAAGGGAGCACTAATCCCTTGTAAAATTAACGAAGGAATAAAATAAACAAGCCACAGTACTCCCATCCATTCTTTAGAGCCTGTTACCTCATACAGTAACAAACCATTAATAATTCCACCAGCTGCTCCCCCAAATTCTGAAACAATTTCACCTATCCACAGTGATTTAAATGACTTAGAGTATTTTTTCATATATGAACTCCAAGATATTGAGTAAGGCGTCCAGAAAAAGCGTTTATCTGTGTTAGATTTACTGAATAGGTACCTTTATCAACTCGTACAAATCTTGCTGCTTTTAATATAGAAAGCTGATGATGTAATGTTGTTTTAGAAATATTAAATTGCATACTCAACTCTTGAAGGGATAAAGGTCCTTTTAGAAGTTGATAAAGTAATTTTAATCGGAGCTCATCTCCTAATGCCTTGTGACCACGAATTAATTCATTGGGTGGGACCCCTGTCTTTAATAAATATTCTTCATTTAAAGGATAAAAGAAGAGTTTAGTATCAGGTGTTCGTTTTTCTAAAATCCAAGGACGATAGGATACATGCGGAATTAATTTGACAGTCCAAACAGAAGGCTCAGGTATATACTTAATTCCACCAGTAATTCGTTCTATTTCCTCAATAGGTCTTGTTACATCAAGTGAACCATGCTGTTTCTGTTCAAATGTAAGTGCCTGAGTCCACTTTTCCCATGCTTCTTGTTGGCTTATCCATTTGTGCCACTCATTCAGAATAGAATTAAATAATTCACAAATCTCTTGATGTGAATAGTTAGCAAGATTTTGAACATATCTACATAAGTAGTCGTGGTCTTCAAAATATGTAGCATATTTTATAAATCCTTCAGCATGATTATGCTCAATTGCTGTCTCTTTTCTTATATGCTCAGTATGACGATCCTTGTAAGGTAAAAGAGTTTCATAAAAACAATCAATCGAAATTTCCGAAAGGCATTTCGAAAATTCTTGAACCGAGGATGCAGATATTTTGTTTTGAAGCATAATTAGTCCATACCAGAAATCAGTCTCTTCTATCACTCTCAATTGATTTAATAATGAAATTGGCATTGAATCTTGTTCTATTAACCATTTTTCATCTAACTCAAATGTATGACGAAGTTTTGCATGTGTATAGCCTGCAATCCCAAGAATTACCTCCCAAACAGGGGAGGATTCAACTTGTAAAGAAATGGTTTCAATTTGCTGTGGTGAATAAAGATGTTTCATAAAGTAGCCTCCTTATTATCATTAAATAAATTCTAATATATTCGAATTGTATATTCATTAATTTTTGGATATTATAGATATCTTTTCTCATCTTTGTATTCATAGTGTAATGTAATATTTATATATGAAATAAAATAGCCACTCATTTGAGTGACCTAATTTTTGGCTAAACTATCCTCATAGCAATATTTATATAGTTCCGCAGTGACATAACAATCATGTAAAGCATCATGAGATTTTAATTCATTTAACTTTAAAAAGATCTAAACAAAGCACTGTGCCGAGCAGTGCTATTTTTAATAATGATGTAAGCTATTCTTATAATTGACCAACAAAAAAGATTGAAGCATATTAGCCTCAATCTTTCTTACTCACACATTCCTGTATACACGCTCGCCGTATTTTAATAGCCTCTATCTAGCCCCAAAATCATGCTGTAATATACATTAATTTGCTAGGTGTACAGGGGAGCTCATTATCTAAAACATTAATATACCAACGTTTTGTCAGCTTTATGTGTGCAACTTACATTAGTTTTATTTTACATTTGGTAAAATAATTGAACACTTTTTCTATAACTCTTTAACTGCTGTAAAACAATGTCATCAATTTTATGGCGCGCTCACTGTTTTGTGTCTTAGTGGTTCCAACACCGTTATTTCCTCTGTGACGCTCAATAGTAATTGTTCGATTATTAAAGTCAAAAAAGTTTCAGTGATTTGTTGGGGGTTAATAATAATTATTTATCAGCTATCTTAAAAAAGAAGACATCCATCTCCAATGTTGGCTAAGAAAATCTCCAATGAATAGATTCTAAAATTGAAGATTTTTTTATACAGATATTGTTCACAAAAGTTAACCAAAAATAAAAGAGGAGAAAAAAATGTTACCAGCACATATTGAAGTAAATCTTGATAAAGTAGCTATTCGACAATATATCAAGCAAAATTTGAATGAAGTGGTAAGAGAGGTTCTTTGGTTAGTCGATATAGACAAAATGGCTGATTTAAAGTGTATGTCTCCTCGATGGTTAGAAGAAGTAATTATTTGTGATGTGCGAATGAAAACAATTGAAATAAAGAAGAATTGTAAGCGATGGTGGCCATATCGAAAAGCCTTTGGAATTATAAGTGAAATTACAAGTGAGTGGTGAAATTACACAGTTTGGCGGCGTGTGTACAGGGAGTAGGTGATTCTACGAGAGAATTAGTTGGAGACTGCAGAAGCGTTATTATAGATTATCTCTAACAAAGAGTACTATTAATTAGTACTCTTTGAATAAAATACAACTTATATTTTGTTTTGAGCTACAATCTTAATATTTTCTGGAGGTATAATACTTTGAATGTTTTCCTTTAAATCTTCGATAATCATTTCTTCAATATGTTCTAAGGAAACTTCAAAATGTAAACATTCAACTGTTTCAATATTTAATAACGAGTAGTTGTCAATTTTTTTGAAAACTAAATACTGTGATTTTTCCGTTATTAATATACATCCTGATCGTATGCCTATATTACGTTGATCTTCAAATTTCATAAAATAATCTCCTTGTTAATTTTGGTAATTATTTTACTATAGGACGATACTAGTGTCTACCTAATTTACAAGAATATGCAAATTGATAAAATTTGATTTTCAAATGTAAAGTTTACAAAATCGTAATTTGAGAGAAAGAGGTGAAAACTAATAATCAATTATATAAAATTTTTTTAGGTGGTACTTCAATGAGTATATGGGGTGATTCTTATAAAAACACAATAAGAGAATTTTATGACTTATATAGAAGATTGGAATGTTTTATCGAAAAAGTTGAATTAGGCAAATACAATGAATTCTAAATGCACTGTACTGAGCAGTGCTATTTTTTTATGATGTAAGCTATTCTTATAATCGACCTTTAAAAAAAGATTGAAGCAGTTAGCTCCAATCCGTAATAACTCACACATTCCTGTACACACGCTCGCCTATTTTGTTAGCACTAAACTAGCCCCAATTAGCCCCAAAAACTTGCTGTAATATACAATAACTTGCCTTGGTCAAAAGAGAGCCCATTACCTCAAAATGTTGATATATCAATGTTTTGTCAGCTTGATGCGTTCAACTTACATTCTTATCATTTTACATTTGGATAAATCATCGTCGCAGGGTCCACATATTCATCGAATTGTTCCTCTGTTAGTAAACCAGATGCTATCGCAGCTTCTTTTAATGTTGAGCCTTCTTTATGGGCTTTCTTCGCAATTTTTGCCGCATTTTCATAGCCGATATAAGGGTTTAGGGCAGTTACAAGCATTAATGAGTTTCGTAAATTATGGTCAAGTACTTCTTTATTTGGCTCAATTCCAACAGCGCAATTATCATTAAATGATTTCATTGTGTCTGCTAGTAGGCGAGTTGATTGTAAGAAGTTATAGATAATTACTGGCTTGAAGACATTCAGCTCAAAATTACCTTGGGAAGCGGCAAAGGCAATTGTTGAATCATTGCCTACGACTTGTGTAACAACCATCGTCATCGCTTCACTTTGAGTTGGATTTACTTTACCAGGCATAATGGATGAGCCTGGCTCGTTTTCTGGAATTGTAATTTCACCGATACCTGAACGAGGCCCACTTGCTAACCAGCGAACATCATTGGCAATTTTCATCAAGTCAGCTGCAAGAGCCTTTAATGCACCGTGTGCAACAACGGCTTCATCATGACTCGTTAGAGCATGGAATTTATTTGCTGCAGAAGTAAAATGTTTTCCTGTCAATTCACTAATTTCCGCTGCAACACGCTCCCCAAATTCGGGATGTGCGTTAATACCCGTACCAACTGCTGTTCCACCAATTGCTAGTTCCTTCATATATTCAATATTTTGGACAATCATTTGGTCAGATTTAGCAAGCATTGCTACCCAGCCACTAATTTCTTGACCTAAAGTTAAAGGTGTAGCGTCTTGTAAATGTGTACGACCAATTTTAATAATATCTTTAAATTTCTCTGCTTTGTCATCAAGTGTTGCTTTTAGTAAGCGTAGTCGAGGCAGTAAAAAATCTTCAACTTTTAACACTGCAGCAATATGCAAAGCTGTAGGGAAAGTATCGTTTGAACTTTGAGACTTATTGACATCATCGTTTGGATGAATGCGTTCAGCCTCTCCAGCATTTTGTAAAAGTTGGTTTGCACGGTGCGCAATTACTTCATTGACGTTCATATTTGACTGTGTACCACTACCAGTTTGCCAAACTACAAGAGGGAATTGATCGTCCCATTGACCTTTTAAAATTTCATCAGCTGCTTGCACAATCGCATTTGTTTTTATATCTGATAGCTTACCTAATTTATTATTAGCGATCGCAGCACTTTTCTTTAAAATTGCCATAGCTTGAATTAGTTCAATAGGCATTTGCTCTGTTCCAATTTGGAAATTTTCTTTACTGCGCTGCGTTTGAGCACCCCAAATTTTATCTGCAGGTACTTTAATTTCACCCATAGTGTCTTTTTCAATACGATAATCCATGTAAAACAGCTCCTTTATTTATGTAAATCTCTCCAATTAGTAAAGATCAATTATGCCTTGACCTAGTTGTAGCTGACGCTTTGCTTTCGCTACAGAAAACATTGCGCTTTCGCGCAGATAAACAATGCGTCCGGATTCGGCATTGTGCTTACACAAAGAATTACTTTCCGCTAAATGAAGTTAAAAAAACGGATATTCTTAGTCTGATGTAAGAATATCCGTTTGATACATGCTTATTTCAAAAAAGAGGGGGATTCTGAAGTAAGCAATTCGGAGATAAGAAATAATCTATTGATAATGATAATTGTTATCAATTAAAAAGTCAACTTCTTTGCTTTATGTGATTTGCAGTGATTTTTTTTCTTAAAGTTCGAATCCCGCTTTTTTTTAAGAGTAAAAACGCTATCGATAAACGATAGCGTTGGTAGATAAAGGGAAAGAGCTATCTCTTTTTCTTCCCAATTTCTTTTAATGGTTGTTTTTTAGGCACTTTTTCAAAAATGATACTTACGTGATAACTGTTGTCTTCTATTTGAAGAATCTGAACAACTTTTGCTTTACGTCCTTTAATTTTAATGTTCTCTTCGATTGTAGGTAGACTTACTAGTAGTTGGCTTAAAACGGAAGTCTTGTTTTCATAAAAATGAGTTACAAACATATCTTTTTCTCCTTATAACTTTTTTATTTAAAAGCCTGAGTTTTACCTTCCTTAGTCGTTCGTATGTGATGTAAAAGAGACAGAGTTGTTAATTAGCGGGGGAAGGTTTTACTCAATGTATGATAAGGGCTTATAATATAGAACATTTGATATACTGCAGGGAACTCTATTTTGGAACCTTGACGAAATAGTAAAAATCAATTATGATGTATCGAAAATAAATTAACAATGATTGGAAGTAGTAATGAATGTAGTTTGCTTTAGAGAGATGATGGCTGGTGGAAATCATTGCAAACCATTTATGAACTCGACCAGGAGTTTTTATGCTGAATGTAGTAGGCATAAACGGCTGCTACCGTTATAGTAAAGTGAGCTTATTAGCTAATCAGAGTGGTACCGCGGATAACTTCGTCTCTATGTTTTTTTGAGACGAGGTTTTTTTATTTTGGGAAATTGTGAGACACTCCAATGCTGAATCGCTTAAATCACTAACAAATGTCTTTGCTTATTCGACAAAATACTTGCTGTATGTGTTTACAAAAATAAAAGGGGGAAAATGGGATGGAAATCACGAAAAAGCAGGCAACGACAGTGGGGTTAGTAGCTCTTGTATTATCAGCACTTTTAACATCGATGAGCCAGGTTTTCTACGCTAAGCAGGTGCAAGAAGTACCGACATTTTTATTTACTGGTATTAGTTTTTTCATTACAGCTATTTATTTCTCTTTCTTTGCACGCCAACATAAACAAGCTAATCGCTGGAAGGGAAATATTAATAATGTAGTGAAGTTGAATGTCGCGTCTGTGTTAGCATTTATGGGCTTTTATTTCGCTTTAAAATATGTAGAGTCAGCGATTGTAAGTGCACTTGAAATGGGCATTGGACCGCTGTTTGTCTTGATGTTGGCTGTTTTTGCTAAGGAGTCAATTCCTAAAGCACAATGGGTAATTGCCACGGGGACATTTATCGCTTGTATTATATTAATATTAGCGGTTGTTAGTGGGAAATCAGCTGTTCAAATGGATATAACATTGCCCGTAATAGTAGCATTGATAGCGAGTGTTGGCTGTGGAATTGGAGCTGTACTTTGTACGTTATATTCTAAGAGATTAAGTGAAGCTGGTTGGACTACTTCAATGATTTTAGCAAATCGCTATTATGGCATAATTTTATTATCTTTTATCGCGACTTTCGACATATTTTTTAAATATTTCTCGGGAAATATTTCATGGATAATTGCAGTAACAGCAGTGGGTGTCATGCTTCCAATGTATTTATTGCAGATAGGCATTCAGTATTGTTCATCTTTAATAGTTATGATGAGTTTATGCTTTGTTCCAATATTCGCTTTTTTCTTTCAGATGTTTGATTCCAGACTATCATGGTCGCCAGTTTCACTTTTAGGAATAAGTCTATTGTTTATTTTAGGGGTGTTTAGTTTGTATTTGGAAAAAAGGGCAGTTTCAGAGTAACGTAAACGCGTTATAATAGTAGTAAGGGAGGACACGAAATGTATTTGAAATCATGTAAGGTATTACATGGAGATATTGAAGGTAAAGACCAGTATCCCTTTAATATACCAAGTTTGCTGGATTTGCAGGAGCTAGAGTTTCCTACGAATGTGACCTTCTTTGTTGGGGAAAATGGCTCTGGGAAATCAACACTATTGGAGGCTATAGCTGATCGCTGTGATTTTAATACAGCGGGGGGCGGTCGCCAAAATTTATTTGAGGTACATAAAGCGGAATCAGCACTCGGGGAATTCATCCGTTTATCCTGGTGGCCAAAGGTTTCAAATGGCTTTTTCCTACGTTCGGAAACGTTTTATCAATTTGCGAGTCATATTGATTTGTTAGAGGAGCCTGACATTAGGAAAAAGTATGCCGCTTTTGGTGGTAAGTCGTTACATCAACAATCACATGGCGAGTCCTTTTTATCGCTATTTCTGCATCGCTTCAAAGGTAAGGCAATTTATTTATTGGATGAGCCTGAAGCGGCGTTGTCACCAACGAGACAGCTCAGCCTACTCAAAATTATTAAAGATTTAGAGTATGAGGCACAATTTATTATCGCCACACATTCACCTATTTTGCTTGGTTATCCAAATGCTACAATTTATAGTTTTGATAATGGGGCGATTGAGTCTATTCGTTATGAGGATACTATACATTACATTGTTACGAAGCGCTTTTTAAATGCACCGGAAACCATTTTTTCGGAGTTATTTGATGAGGAGAGGGAATCATGAATCAACGTAAAGGCTTAGTCATGCGAGAAATTCGATTAGATGAAATGGCACAGTTTATAGATTTGCTTAATTATGTTTTCCAAATGTCCATGTCCATTCATAAGGATCGTCGCTTTGTGAATGCTAAAAGTAAGCAATTTAATGAGGGACATGCGATTGGTTGGTTCGATGGTTCACATCTTGTATCTCAAATTTTAAGCTTACCTTTTGAGGTGAATGTTCATGGAAAGATCTATGAAATGGGAGGCATCACTGCTGTCGGAACGTACCCTGAATATTCTGGGCATGGTTTGATGGAGAGCCTCATTATTGAGAGCCTGGAGCGAATGCGCAATGAAGGACAATGTATATCCTATTTATTTCCATATTCTATCCCTTATTACCGGAAAAAAGGCTGGGAAATTATGTGTGATATTGTGGAATTTCAGATCAAGGATACGCAGCTTCCTCACTACAAAGGCTTAAACGGTAAAATCCGTCGTGTCGATCCGAAACATGAAGATGTTGTGACCATTTATGCGCGCTATGCCAAGAAGACACACGGTGTCATGGTACGAAATAGTATTGCTTGGAATGAAAAATTTCAGGAAGATTTTTGGGAGGAAAAATTTATTGATAGTGATGTGAACCTCCAGGCTGCAGTGTATTATGATGAGGATGATGTTCCGCAAGGTTATATGTTTTATCGGATAATGGAGGAGAATTATTACATCGATGAAATTGTCTATTTGCAGGAAGAGGCGCGTAAAGGCCTATGGAATTTTGTCTCAGCACATAGCTCAATGATTTACAATGTCTATGGTAAAACAACTGGCAATGAAGCCGTTGCCTTTTTATTAGAGGATAGTGAGATTATTCAAAAGGTATCTCCTTATTTTATGGCACGAATTGTAGACGTAAAAGAATTTCTGTTACGCTACCCATTCGCGGGGAATGATTTTCAGCTTAGACTCGCTGTTAGTGATCGCATTGTGGCATGGAATAATGGCACATTTGTTGTAACGAAGCAGAATGGAAAAGTTGCTGTCGAAAAGGTAAGTGAAACACAGTCTGAAAATGCTATTCAGCTAACGGTACAAACACTTGCCACGATGTTATTAGGCTATAAACGACCGAGCTATTTAGAAAAAATCGAACGTCTACAAGGCAATGCCATTGAAATTGCATTACTAGAGACAGTGCTACCAGTAGGCATCCCAACGTTTATTGATTATTTTTAAAAAATTTATTGGGGAATATGTACAGAGATAGCTGTGCATATTCCTTTTTTATTGGGTAAAGGGAAAACTGAGCAAGTCATCGCCAGAAATGCTCGGGTTGAATGGAAAACTGATCGGGTCCCCGAAAGAACTTCTCTAACGAATTCATTTCCTAAATCAGGAAACATATATTCCGCTGAAATCGTCTCTAATTAAACAAATTGGAGGATGCAGATGAACGATGCCGAAAAGTTAGAAATCAAGAAAGTATACAAAAAAACTATTCTAGTGCTACTTATTTGGATTTTGTTTTTTGCAGGTATTTTAGGTTACGGTATTTATTGGCTGTTTTTTGATTGGACTAGGTTTAAACAAGAGTTGATTGCTGAATCTACATCTCCACAAGGAACCTATACAGTGAAAGCTTATGTTTCAGACGCTGGTGCGACTACTTCTTTTTCAGTGTTGGGAGAATTAGTATTCAATCATGAAAAGAGAAAGTCCAAGAAAATATATTGGCAATATCGAGAAAATAGTGCAAACATTAATTGGAGCGACGATGATACAGTGAGTATTAACGGTGTGACATTGAATGTGCCTGATGAAACATATGATTTTCGAGATAATGAGTAGCCATAACCACTTCAGTTATGGCTTATTATTCTGTGATCCAAGCTTTTTTTAGCAGTTGAACGCCGAGTATGATTTCCTCCATTTTTAACTTACTAAAGCCTAATTGAATAATAGGCACAGAGTTCGAAGGTTGTAGAAAATATGGGCTTGTAGGGTAGACCTTAACTCCGTATTGTTGTGCATTTTGAATGAGCTGTTTTTCTGAAAATTGTGTATGAACTTTGATCAATATATATAGTCCAGATTGCTCTCCAAGTATTGTAATTTTTTCTCCGAATTGCTTTTTTAATTCCTCTACAAGCGTATTTATTTTATGTTTATAGGTGATACGCATTCTTTTAATATGTCGTGTCCATTCACCTTGTTCCATGAATTTCGCCATTGTTAATTGATGTAGGGACGAAGCGTTATGTTCAAAATGAGCAAAACGTTCTTTATATGGACGAACAAGTGCTTTCGGTAGCACCATATAGCTTAAACGAATAGCTGGTAAAAATGATTTTGAAAATGTTCCCATATAAATAACACGTGACTTGTCGAGTGAGGCGAGAGCAGGAAATGGCTGTTGAGCATAACGAAATTCACCATCATAATCATCCTCAAGTATATAACCATCAACATTTTTGGCCCATTGAATTAAAGCTTGCCTCTGTTGAATACTCATGGAAACACCATATGGGAAATGATGAGAAGGTGTGACATAGAGTAGGCGTGAATGAAAATGTGCTAAATGCTCAAGCTGCGCACCGTTTTCTAACACAGGTAATGACTCTAGAAGAAAGCCATGCAACTTGAATGCTTCTCGTGCACCGTTGTAGCCAGGGTCTTCTAAAATAACACTTGGGAAATCTTGCTTTAATAGAAAGCCTAGATAAATTAACATTTGCTGCGTACTACTACCGATAATAATGTCCTCTGCATTTACATGAACTCCACGAGCTTGAAGCAAATAATTCACAAGCTGTTCCTTTAAAAGTGGCTCACCGAAAGGATCACCATATTCATAGCACTTTTTTAAAGGTAATACTTGATTGGCCATTTGACGCCATACTTTTAAAGGAAAATGTTGTTGATCGACAGCGCCTGCGCGAAAGTCGATGATGATATCTCCACCGTTAGTATTTATTTTTGGTGTAGGGTTTGGCCGTTCTTCTTCTTGTAGAAAAACTTGTTCAATTTCATTAACGAAATAACCCTTTCGTCCTTCACCACGTATGTATCCTTCCGCTACGAGCTGCTCATAGGCAGTTAATGTTGTATTCCGACTGACATGTAAAGTTTCGGCTAGCTTTCGAATAGAAGGTAGAGAATCATTTGTTTTTATTTTTCCTTGTTTGATTAACCATTTGATTTGCTGATAAATTTGTTTATATTTTGCCTCTTCATCTTTAAATAAGAAAATAAAATCCTCCATAAAGTCCCTCCTTGACATGTTGAAATGTCTAGAACTGTTTCTTTTTAAATGTCAGTTTGTTTTTTATCATAATACAAGAATTACATATTAAAAGAAATGGGGAGAACAGTTTATGGAGATTTGTACTGTAACTTTAGCAACAGTTGGAGACGTAGTGCCATTATTTAATGCATATCGAGAATTTTATGGTCAACAATCAGACTTAAAGGGGGCTGAGTATTTTCTAATGGAGCGTTTAAATAAGCAGGAGTCGGTTATTTTTCTAGCTTATTTGGATGAGCAGCCAGTTAGTTTTATCCAGCTATTCCCGATTTTTTCATCTGTTGCAATGAAAAAGGCTTTTATTTTAAACGATTTATTTGTAGTAGAGCATGCCAGGAAACAAGGTGTAGCACAGAGCCTAATTGAACAGTGTTATTCATACTGTTTACAAAATGATGCACGCTATATAGGTTTAGAAACAGCGATAGATAACGTTCGTGCTCAAAAACTATATGAGAAGCTCGGGATGAAAAAAGATGATGGAGTATTTCATTACATTAAATATTGGTGAAATGAGGTTTGAAAAAATGACCGTATCAATCAAGAAATTAACGTCTCGGCAGGAGTGGATTGAAGCGTATGCCATTTTGGTGCAGCTTCGTACGGAACTAACAGTAGAGAAGTATCTTCGATTATTAAAGGAAATGATCCAAGATGGCTATATGTTATTTGCTTTATATGAGAACATGAAAATTGTGGCAGTCGCTGGATTAAGTTGGAGAGTCAACTTTTACAGTGAGCGTCATATGTTTGTCTATGATTTAGTAACGGATGAGGCCTATCGTTCAAGAGGCTATGGTGAGAAATTATTGCATTATCTTCACCAATGGGGCAAAGAAAACGGGGCGCACTATATTGCTTTAGAGTCTGGCATTCAAAGAATTTGTGCACATCGGTTTTATGAAGATCGGTTAGGGTATGAAAAATGGTGCTATTCTTTTCGAAAAGAATTATAAAGGAATATGATTTTTAAAACCTCACACACTATTGGAAACACGAAGGAGGTTTGACATGAAAGCACCATTCAAAAAATTATTCCTCACAAGCATACTAATGATGAGCTTTACACCAATTGGTTATGCAAATAATGTAATTCAACAACATGCAAATGGTGAGGAAGGACAGCTTGTATACCATATAAAATACGATTATGATGCTATTTGTAAAGTACTTGGGATTACACGAGAAGTGTATGATCAATACTGGAAAGAAGGACTTTCGATTGTCGATATGGCAAAAAAGAAAGAGATAGACCGTCGTGAGATTGAAAGTTATTTTATCACTTTTCATTACCAAGAAATGCAAAAATGGCGAAAGAAGGGTGCAATGAACGAACATCATTATTTCAATTTAGTTTATGAATTAAAAGATGAAATTACAGACTTTATAGAGCGGAATCCGAATAAAGAATGAAAGCGACTAGTACTTTTCTAGTCGTATTTTTTTATGTGTATTACTGATTAACGTTTAATAATTAGTAATAAAAGATAATTATTTAATGATTATCATTAAAAATATCTTGATTTCAACTCCGCTGTTTAATATGCTTAACATGAAAAAGGGCAGCAATATGAAGTACCTGCTAGTTTTCTACATAAAGCGGCGGAAAAGCGATTGTTAGCGGCGAACTTCGAACATCAACCGGCGATAAGATCCTACCGGCCATTTCCGGAAAACACCTTTCACCATCGCACGTCATTCTTCATGTAAAACATTTTGAACAGGGGGAGAAAATCATGGTTTTGGAAAGTGCAATAAGTGCAATTATTCAGGTCATTATATTTTCAGTGATACCGTTTATTTGGTGGTTTTTCTCAGCAAAAAAGAAACAATCATTTTTATCATGGCTCGGCCTACAAAAGCCTGTCATTGAAAATAAAGGTAATTATTTTCTATGGTCATTATTCATTTTTGTTTTATTTGTCGTACCGCTTTTTACGATTACTTATTTCTACCTAGATAGCTCAATATTAGCATCAAATCGTTTTACAGGACTTGGTTTTTCAGCGTTCATTCCAGCACTTTTCTATGCTTTTGTACAAACAGGATTGTCAGAGGAGCTGTTTTTCAGAGGCTTCTTACTGAAAAGATTCATGCATAAGTTTAGTTTTCAAATGGGAAATATCATGCAAAGTTTACTTTTTGGCATTTTACATGGATTGTTGCTTTTTTCTTTTATTCCTTTTGGAAGTGTGATGCTAATAGTTATGGCAACTGGGTTCACAGGTTATTTGATGGGGTGGATCAATGAACGGAAATCCAATGGTTCCATAATCACAAGCTGGGGCATACATGGCATTGCCAACCTGATTGCCTCCTTCGTGGCAATGTTTAATATGCTCTAAAGACCTAGCTCATTTGCATTTCATCATGTTCGATTGCATAATAAAGCAGAGAGGTGATAGAAATGCAATTCTTCGAGCAAGTAATACAGGGATGCTTGATAGTTGGTTTAATATTGCTGGGAGGGCGTATTATCACCGCAATATGCCATTATTATAATATAGCATTTACGACTTTTTTCGTTGATTATCATGTCGCCTCACTAGCTATACTATTAATAGGTATTATAGGAACAGAGATACTTAATAGACGAAAAAGGAAGGGACGAGCATAAATGACGGAATGGCCTAAGGGAGTGGCTAAGCCTGCTATACGTGCATTAAATGCGGCAGGGTATATACAATTAGAGCAATTGGAAAAGGTTGATTTATCAACGTTAAAAAATTTACATGGGATGGGGCCGAAAGCGCTAGCGGCCATTGAAGCAGCACTGAATGAAAGTAGGAAACACAGTGAATAAACTGACTTTATTTTTACTGACAATGGTCGTCTATTATATCCTTGTAGTTTTCGTGATTAGCAAGTTATTTATTATTCCTCTCATGAAGTTTATGGCGCTTGTATTCTTCCTTGGAGCAGGCTTTATTTTTTCTCGAAAAATGCGAAGGAAAATACAGTAGGTGGAATTATGAAAATTACAAAACTGGCCATTTTCATTTTGGTGTTTCACTAGCGGGGTTCACTTTTCCATTTTATTTCAGGATTTTTTTGCCATTATTGCAATCGCATTGATTTATAGACTTATACATATTTTATTCTGGATAATAATATGAAATTAGAGGATCAGTTAGTAAAAGATCAGGTACCACCGCACACCTTACTATAGCTACACATTTAGCACAAAAGGGAATGCCAATCGAGTGTATTCAGACCTTGTTGGACATGAAAAGTATCAAACTGCCCGAAAATAGGCCAAGTTGTTCAATCGTGCTCGTGAAGAATGTATGATGAATGGATGTAAAATAAACTCTTTATTTATGAAGAGGAAGAATTGTTAAAAAGGCTGTTTTCTCAAAGATTGTTGCAGTTGAAACTAAAAGACAGATTTAACCTACCACGTGTAGAATAAATCTGTCTTTTTCTTTTGATTTTCGTGAATTGAAAATTTAACTTAAGCTCCAGTAAATATAATATGATTTAAACTTATTCCTGATATATTTTTGATTTTATTGACTTTAAATTCAACGGTAATTTAAATTAATAATTCACTAAAATAGCTTTTTACTAATTAATATGACGTGATTAAACCAGGAGAAATTTTCAAAAAAAATGCCTCCCATTTGGGTAAGCACTTTTTATGATGTCGGTACAATTTCTCAATTAAGAAACATACTTTTGGATTTCCGCAATCTCAATTGCTTTTTCATACGATTACCTCAATCTTTATTGCTGTTTCGAATTATAACAGTTTTAATTGAGGAGAGGCCGCTTTTTGTTAATTTGTGAAATACAGGCTCATATATTAATGTGATGATTCTTGATTGTACGTTTCCATTTCAGAAGCAGGGTCGAATTGCTCTCTACCCATAGCAAATGCCATAATTAGCGCAATAACAGCTGGGATTATCGCCCAAGCAAAAGTATGAGCAACTGAAATAGTAAGTGCTTCTTGCATTTTATCAAGAACCTCTACAGGAATGAAGCTTCGAGTTTCAGATGTTAGGATTACACTCGGATCACTTAAATCCATACCAGTAGGTGCTTGACCACTAAACGCGGACGCTAATTTATTTGAGAAAATATGGTTTTGGATAATCCCAAACACTGTAATTCCTAATGTCATTCCGAGTTCTCGATTGAAGCTTAGCGTGGAGTTAGCCGAGCCTCGTTGTCTCATACTAAGACCATGAATAACGGCATTGCTCAACACAGAGAAAGACGAGCCAATGCCAAGACCAACAAGTATCATAAATATTGTTACCATAAGGTGCGACGTTTCAGTTGTCAATGTTGTAAGTAAGGTAATACCAACAACAAATAGAGTTAAAGTCGGTAACATAATCGTTCGATATTTAAATTTCGTGAGGAGAGCTCCACCCACAGATGCTGTTACAACCGAACCGACCATCATCGGAAGTAAAATAAGACCTGAGTTCGTTGCAGAGCCTCCAAGTACACCTTGAACAAAAATTGGAATGTAGATGGCAGCAGTAATGTAAGCAGCACCAGCAAATATTGAAATGAGATTACTCGTTGCATAGAGACGATTTTTGAACATTTTAAAGGAAATAATAGGCTCTTCTACACGTAATTCAATTAATATAAAGCTAATAAGAAACACTGTAAATAGAGCGAATAATCCAAGAATCATTGCGGAATCCCAAGCATATTCTTTGCCGCCTAGTTCAAGAGCAAACATTAAACTTACTACTGAACTAACTAAAGTAGCTGCGCCAAAGTAGTCGATTTTTTGCTTGGTATGGGCAATAGATTCATTGTAAAATTTTGCAACTAACACAAAGGCAATTAGCCCAAGTGGTAAATTAATATAGAAAATCCAAGACCAGTGAACATAATCTGTTAAATAGGCTCCAAGAAGCGGACCAAAGATACTTGAGAGACCAAATACTGCCCCGAATAAGCCACCCATTTTCCCGCGTTTATCTGGAGATACTACATCAAACATAATTGTGAATGCGATTGGCATTAATGCACCACCACCAATACCTTGAATTGCACGGTAAATGCTAAGCTGAATGATTGAGTTTGCTGTACCGGCTAGCGCCGAACCGATTAAAAATACAACTAAACCGAAAATAAAGAATCTTTTACGACCATACATATCGGATAATTTACCGAAAATCGGCATACCTGCAATCGACGCGATCATATAAGCTGATGTCACCCAGACAAGTTTGTCATATCCACCAAGATCTCCGACAATTGTACTGATTGCAGTTGCTACAATTGTATTATCCATTGCAGCCATTAAAATCGCTAACAATAGCCCAGCGATTACTACACCTATTTTATTTGTATTCTTTGCCACTTTCATACCTCCGTTTTTGTGAATCCCTACTATTTTTAACTATCAATATGTATCTTGATAGGGGATGTTTAAATAACCATTTGCTATTATATCAGTATTGTCAAGTTAATATATGCATTTAGGATCCAGCATTTTCTTTTGGAGAGAAGTGGGTCAATTGAAATTGAAGTAGATATTGCGGATTAGGAGGAAAATGATCTTCGAAAGAAAGTTATACATAACGAAAAAAATAAATGAATATAAATAAAGCCGGTGAAATTTTACGACGAATAAAATTCCACCGGCTTTTTGGTATCAGAAAAGGGTTTTGTCCAGGTCTCTATTCATGTTGTATAAAACCTATTTTCTCAATAAATTCAAGGTGTCATAATATATAAAATATGGCTTTTCTGCACAACGAGGAGTTGAATTCCGTTTCGACCGGTCGATTTCATGGGGGCGTCCGATGAGCCGCTTGGGGAAACAGATGTTTTTTGCGCGAAAGCGTAGTGATAACGTAACTGCAGGATGTTGGTCACAAAAAGGTCTTGAGTACCAACTAGGTAGCTTAAAGTTAGATGGAGTAGCAGTAACTGATGAACAAGAAACAGACAAAATCCATTTTGTAGATGGGTAGTTACCGGACAATTTGGTATATAACAAATACAAGGCATGAACTTACATTTGAAGTAAAAGTACAAGAAGTCCAAGCTAGATTGGATATTTAAAATGTAGCGACAGGTACATGTGAGAATATTTCAACACCAGTTAAACCAGAGGTAGTAGTAAATGTGTATCCACAATCGCCCCCGATTAAAAATTGCTCTAAGCATTTCGATAATTTGCGAACATAATTTCATCATAATATTTATCTAATTGAGGTAATCCCAACTCTTGTGCAATTATAAGCTCAGCCTGCCTGTCATAATCTACTCTAATAAATTGAATGGCATTGTTTGAATGTGTTCCATCTAGGATTGCATATGAAGCTGAAGTTAAGTCAAGTGAATTTCCAACGCTACCAACGTTACACAGAATGCCCTTTTTATATGTATGTAAAAAGGTTGTATGTATATCGCCGTAGAATACAATGTCAGGAAGTTTAGTGTAATTGATTGAATTTGTTATTTCGTTATTCTCAAACATAGATAAACGCCGTTCAATTGAATGATTAACTGAGATACGTTCAAATTCACTTCTTGGAGATGCATGGAAAAACCTTATTAATTGTCCATTTAATTCTAGATCAATATTAAATGGTAACGAAGCTAGATACTGATAATCTTTTCCTGTTAATCTATCTTTATACCACTGTAAAAAAACATCGTCTGTAGGTGATTGAATAAATACGTCCCAGTTGCCTCGAACTACTCGTTCGCAATTTTTTTGGATGAGTTCTATACATTCAGATCCACGGGGACCTTTGCCGATTAAATCACCTAAACAAAAAATTCTTTCAATCTTTCTTATTCGAATGTCTTTTAAAACAGCTTCCAATGCCGTTTTATTACCGTGGATATCTGAAATAATTGCAATTTTTGTCACTAAACTTCCCCCTCATAAAATCCATCTATTCACGATAGTTGTTTCTCCATGTTATTCGACAAACTCCATTTTAATCCTTTAAAAAATAATTGAATCGATAAAAAGACGTACATATTTCTGAACAAAATGAAAGAGCACAGAAACCCCTTTAGACAAAACATATCTAAAGGGGTAAAACGATGCCGTACATAAGTACTAGGACAGGCTCTATTACTTTTTGTTCAATAATATCCCACGTACGATCCCCATTATAAATATAGTACTTAGTGCAAATAGAAATAAATAAGCATGCCACTGTTGTAAAATACGATGATGGCCTAAACCAACTGTTAAGTCATTGAAAAGTGAAAACGTAAAGTACAATAGTATACTATTTTTGATGAGACAAAATGTAATGATCCCATTTTGTCGCTCGGGATGAGATAAGGTAGGCTTATTTTTACGTAGGATAGGATAAGCGGCTTTAATCTCTAAGTAGTGCAAAAGTAAAAATAGCATTAGAGCAACAAAAGGTAAATAAAAAATGGCTATTTTTGGGCCAAATTGCGCATGTTCACTCGTAAAACTTTGCAAAACCGGTATAGAAGCGGGGAGCTTATTGTATTGGATAAGCGTTGCCGTAATGCCAGCTAAAAAAATGGTCGCGACAATAAGCGTTAGCGGCTTACAAAAACGTGGTGTAGGTGTTTTTTGTTGTTCAAGCATTCGTTCACCTCATATGTGATCTTAAAAAATAGCAGTCTGTTATACTGTATCATATGAATTGTGTCACAGAAAGAAGGATTAGATGGAATACTTGTTGTTTTTACTAATAGGAATCGCTGGCAACGTAATCGGAACGTTAGTTGGAGGAGGCGGGTTAATTACATTACCGACGATGATGTTAATGGGAGTGCCAGTCCATTCAGCGATAGGCGCGAATAAGGTTTCTAATATGGTCAGTGCCTTTTCAAGCTTCTATACGATTTTTAAAAGAAAAGAATTGTTATGGTCTGAAATGCGTTCAGTATTACTTGTTTCCCTAGTAGGTGGTACACTTGGAGGCCTGTTTGCATCGTTTATGAGCAGTCAAACATTGACGCTCATCGCCATAGTATTATTAGGCTTTGCCCTTGTTATGTCCTTTATAGGTGGGGCTGAATTTGGAGAAAAAGAAAACTTTACAATGAATCGCAAAAACGGTCCAATACTTCTCGGAGTTGGTTTTTATGATGGGATGTTCGGTCCAGGGAGCAGTACGCTGGCACTTTATACATATGCACATGAGAAAATTTCTTATATGAAAGCTGTAGGTCTGTCGCGTGTAGGTGTTTTTGCAATGTGCTCAGGAGCTGCTGTTACGTATATTGCCACAGGTAAAATTGATTGGCCGTTAACAATCGTTTTAATGATTGGTTCTGTAATTGGTGCGCAAATAGGAATTATCCTTGCAAGGAAGGTTAAGGCAAATCAAGTTAAGCTATTGCTACGTATTGTGACGATTGTGCTGATCTTACAACTCGGCTATGATTTTATCTTCATTCAGTAGAGGACACCCACCTATGAAGATGATGTGATCAATGGAGATGAAATTCCTTTTCAGTGGATATCCAAACATCTACTGAATGAAGATAAAGCCTCCGGCGGATGTCACAGATTTTGAAAGGAATGAATTGTGCGAGCACAATTCAAAATCCGGACGCAATTACGCCAAGGCGAAATTGATAAAATACAGATTTAGGGAGGCGATATCCATGTTTGAAATCACACCGTATCCATCTTTTTCGTGGTCACAGTCACGTCATAAAATGTTAACAAGCTGTGCGCGAAAATATGGCTATGAATATTATTTTTCTCATAATGGCTGGCTAAGTTACAATGTGGAACCATATCATCAACATGTCTATCGCTTAAAAAAGCTTCAATCCATGCCAATTTTATTTGGGCAAATTGTCCATCATTTAATAGAACAATCCATCAATGATTATTTGCAAACCGGCAAGGCGCCGACTGTTGCTGAACTAGTAAATCGTGCACGAGGTCAGCTCAATGCCGCTTTTATCGATTCTACACGTCATGTAGATTTATGGAGACATAAGCCTAATAAATATTATATGATGCAGGAAATTTATTACGAAGGGAAGTTAACTCCTGAACTTGTCCAGGATTATAAGGAGCGAATGACGGCTGTCTTTGACAACTTTCTTAACAGTGCAACATTCCAGCAGATTACCTCACAAAAAGGCACACTACGAATCGGTGAACCCGAACAATTTCGTTCTATGAAAATTGAGGGAATACAAGTTTTCGTCGTAATGGATTTTCATTATTATGATGAGATGGCAGACAAATGGATTATTATCGACTGGAAAACAGGTGGAGAGTCCGATGATGATCGCCAGCAATTAGCGCTTTATGCTTATTATATTCAGCAGAAATATCGTGTATCTCTCGACCAGATTGATGTCTACAATGAATATTTATTGACTGGCAAACGAAAAAAATACGCCTTTACATCATTTGATATGGACAATATTTTACATACGTTTCAGCGAAGTGTGCTGGAAATGAAAAAATATCAGGCTGATATTTTCTCCAATGAACCAGTGGACTTCGAGGAATTTGAGCAAACCCTTGAAAAATGGCACTGTAAAGGGTGTAATTTTAAAGAATTATGTGTGCAGAATTAAGTAGAAAAATGAAGCGAGTGACCAAAAAGTGACCAACTAAATTAAATCATCAAAAAAGTCACTAGCTTTATTTTTATCTTTACTAGTTAAATGACTATAAATGTTAATCGTCATTTTTATATCAGAGTGACCTAGTTGTTCTTGAATAATCTTAAAGTTGACATTTTTACTAACCATATAAGAAGCATAGGAATGACGTAAAGAATGAAAATTTAATTTAGGAAGATTGTATTTCTCATAAATTCTTCTCCAAGCCGTATCTATCGCAGCAGGCTTTGATGGATAGCCGTCAGAATACGTCCCACTTGCATTACTTGGCTCGTTGAATACTTTCGAGGCTCGTTACGGCTTTGAAATTGTTTACTTAGATAATAAGTTTAGTGGGAATTTTATTTACTATCATTTCTAATACCAAATGAAAAACTACCTAAAGAGAGGGGGGGGTGATCATCGTGAACATGTGCAATATGAAGGTAGGACAAGCGGAAAGTTAAATTAAATTCTTTCACACAAAAGACCAGGTTCATAAAAATATGGTCCTGGTCTAAAAGTGAAAAATATTAGACGTATTTATTATTAATTTTTGCTAATAAGTTCGTATTCTTCTATTGGTTTTTTATTAGCTTCTCTATGCGACGACTCTATAGTGTCTTGCAAATGTAATGCGATTTTAATTAATACAAATGCAATAAAAAAAGCAGCAAATAATACAAAATATGCAGTCGCTTGAGTACCGTTAATTATGTAATTATAAGCATCTCCACCTACCCAAGCATTGCGTGATTCACGTAACGTGGATTCAGGATTCGAATAGAAAAATAATCTATAAAATCCCATGAAGAAAAAAATAATACTAAGTATAAGTGATGTAATTGAGAGACCTTTCATTACAACTTCTCCTTTCTTTATATGTAATTAATATACCATAATACCTATTGTTGTAACTAAGTATTAATTTGTATGTTATTGACATTTAGAATAAATTTATTAGATTTTAATAAAAATAAACACTTTAAAACACTCATCATTATTGGTGGTGAGCCAATGATGAGTAAAAAGTCTGCCCAAAATAAACAAACAAGGTAGGTGCTGCACATGCCTACGTTATCGCGTAGTGAAATACAGAACATCGAGAAATATTGGAGCAATGGACAGAGGATTTAAAAAAATCGAAAAGGATTTATTAGCACGTGACGCCGACGATCCGATTAAATTGTCGAAAGTACATCGTTATATAAGATTTTTAAAAATCGATTTAAAATGTGATGATGATATAGATAAAGATGGTACGACTATAAAAATTGAAAATGGTACACAGAATTTTTTAAAGCAGCATCCAGCGATTGCAACGAAGTTATCGATTTCAAAAGAGATTGAAAAGTTAGAGGATGCGCTTGGGATAAAAAATGAAGGTACACAACCTTCCTCTGCAGCTCCCTCAACTGTGGATGACAAAGGTAGGAAGAGCTTTTATTAAGCTGTGGCGTGACGGCAAAATAACCTTAAATAAAAGGCGTATAAAAATAATCAAGTTGATTGAGCGTACTGCTGATGATATGTATTTCGATGAAGAACAAATCGAAAATTATATAAACGGCTAACTGACCTGCGTCGTGCAGGCCTGAGCTCACAAATTCAAAATCCTGACGCATTGTTTATCTGTGCGAAAGCGTAGCGACAGCAACAATTACGCCAAGGCGAAATTGATTTTGTCTCATATTTCTTGTCATTACAACCCATTATATATGTAGATGGGAGGTGTTGATTTATGGAGTATGAATATACAGTGAAGTTTTACTTTGACGAAGGTCGTGAAGAAGAACATAAAATTAAGACTAATATTGAACAAGAAACATTTACAGAAGAAATTTCTAATGAGTTCAATGAGAAGTCTTGGTATTCATTTACTGAAACAGAACATTATAAGACGATTTTAATTAGTACTTGGGATGTTTACAAGGTAGAAGTAGAAAAAAACATTTTAGAATCTGATTAATTTGAAGTATTAAGTCACATCTTCTAACAAGGTGTGGCTTTTTACTTGTTCCTATTATTTTGTGCTTTAGTTAATAAAACATAAAAGGCCTCTGTAAGTGATAGTTCTTTATGAGCCAGTAAATAACTGTCTTTTAAGTGAAATAGAAAATTTATCCAAATAAATCTGATTTGAGGTATTATTAAATTAACAATGCAGATTTGTTAAATTAATGATTTCTTTTTTATTGTGGAACATAAATTGCTGAATAGGGAGGGATTTTTTTGAATGATAAAAAAATTGGAATAGTGTTCTCATTAATATTTGGTAGTTTAGCCATTTTACTCGTATCGATTCTATTGTTTTTTGCGTTTTTTGGCCAAGAAATAATAGAATTCTTTAGAGAAGGGTTTTCAGAGAAATACTAGTAATGTGAAGGAAGTGTATATTTACATACGAAATGTTCTTATTTGTAGAAGTATAAAATGAAAGAGGAATAATTAAGGTTAAAGCGAAATCAATTGGTGAGGATGGTGTATGTATTTAATCGTGAGAAATAACAAAAAAATCATTAAAATTGTTGGTGATTCATTATAAGCATTTTGTTTCACAAAAAAGTTGGATGGGTATGGGATGGAAATGGTTATTCAAACTGTCCAGAATAGCTCAATAAGAAAATAATCAAAAATAGTTTTAGAGTTTATTAAACAGAAAGCTTTGTTTCATTATGGAATTAATAACTTGAATTTACAAATAATTACTGATAGTATTTAATGGAGGGGGTATATTACTTGGCTAATAAACAAAATCAGATTCCATTTTTGAAAAGACCTTGGGTATCTTCTATTGGTGTATTTGTATTGTCACAGATAATCTTTATTACATGTGAAACAACAGGGTGGATACCTAATTATCGGGATATTAGTGGAACATTATTTGGAAGAATTACTGACTCTTCAATTTTCAGAGAGTGGTTTACTTTTTATGAAACACAACATTTCAATTTACTTACCCTCTTTTTTGGCATCGTATTTTTCGTGCCTGGAATAATAGGTGCGATAAAAAGTGTAGTTTTACCAAAGTCAATAAACACGGGCCATTAAATACGCGTTAATCAGAGGAGGTTCTTCAGTTGAAGAAGATTCCAAAAGCAGGATTTATATTCGGAGGTTTATCCGTGTTAACTCCTATACTCAGTTACATATTCTTTTTAAAAACAAGAGGGCCTAATGCTGATATTTATTTTATGATTACTGTTTTTGGCATTCTTTCGGTTGTAGGTATCTTACTAGCCGTGCTCTCCTATGGGGTGTCTAAACGACTTGTGCTTCCTATAATCGGGCTCCTAGGTAATGGAGTCGTTTTGGTCTTTACTTACTTTTTATTATTGGCAATGGGAATTAGTGAACCTTAACAGTTAGTTTGTTCAACAATCAGGCGCGATTGTTGAACAAATTTTTTTTTTGAAATTTCTTTGGCCAAAAGTGCTGATGTAATGAAGATTGGAGAACATTCACACATAAAGTAGTATGTTTGGTTAGAACTTTAAATCATCAACCAATGAAGTTTCAAAATAATAATTTTTATGTAGGAAAATAAGGATTATAGCAAAGAAAATATTAAAAGGTGCTGCTCCATAGTCAAAAAACTACAGCGCAGCACCAAGTCATTTATTAGTGGAAATATTTATCGACACGTTGAAGCACTTCGTCAGCAGAAAGACCATCAGCGTCAATAACAGGTCCTGCCATGATAGGATCGCTTATTCCCATGATATCTCTATCTTGCCCAGTGATTACACAAGCATCACATTTTTTTGCATCTTCTTCAGTACGAAGCTGAATAACTTCATAACCTTTTGCCTTTAAAGCATCTTCAACGTTCGTTAATGATTGTTCCACACCAATTATTCTAGACATTATTCTTCCACCTCCTATATGTAATGTGTCATATAGGATTGCTATTTATTCACTTAATTCGCATTTTGTTATACACCTATGGATTTTAACAATAACCAAAAGTGATCAACCGTAATAACTGATAAGATAAATCGCTTAAATCAAAATCAAATTAGAGGACAAAGAAAGCTTAATTGCCATCTTGGTCATTTTTTAATTCATGATTAAAATTTCACATAACCCTCATCGCTGTCTATGTCAAGAAAGTAAAATTCCTGAACCCCATGTTCTTCCTGAAAATATTTCTTAACGGTTTCTAAATCTTTTCCAAAAAAAGGGTAAGGACTAGAAAAAAAAGAGATTTTATATTTTGATTCTTCATATATTTTTCCATCAAAAATTTCATCGTTAAACTGAATATCAATATAGTGACCACTGTAGGCTATGTCATATGTTCCATCTTCATTCAGCCCACATTTGTCTTCAAATGGAATAAATTTAATTTTGTAAGTTCTTTCATTTGTAATTAGTGTTTCCATGTTCCGTTAACTCCTTATTTCTGTTCCAATTATCCAACGAAATTGAGGTTATAAACTTGTTGGAGATTAATGATATTTTTACCATGAATTTATAACAATGGATCTAGTTATTGATGGATTAACAGTAATAACTGAAGGTAATGTGTTCTCTATACCAAAAGAGAAGGGGATTTATATTTATTGTAATTCCGGAAGTTGGGCTAAAGAAAGTTCTTCTTATATTTTTGCTATAGAAGTAAAATAATTAGATTGAATTAATTCAAAAAAAATATTGTGAATCAACGGTCATTTTTATTATCTTCTTTAAGTTAAAAAAGAGGAATCCCAACAATCATCCTAAATGATTGTTGAGACACCCCGATTCTTTTATTTATTGTGGAAGATATTCTTTGCCGTTAATTATTACTTTAGAAGCAGCAATTAGAATTTCTTTATTTGCTTTATAATATGGCTCTAAAATATTGTGGAATGCATCCCATTTCTCTTCAATTTTTGCTTGCTCTTCTTTTTTATCTAGCTTTAAGATTTCTTCGTAAAGCTGTTTTAATTGTTTGCTATCCGCTTCACTAACTTTGAAATCAAAATCAGCCATGTATTCTTCAAATGTTTGAGGTTTTATGAACTGATCAAGAATTTCATAGAATTCACCCCATAGTTTTTCAGATAACTCTGCCTTTTCATCTTTGTCTGCTTTTTGGGCATCCTTATAAATATTTTTTAGTTTTGCTAAAGTTTCAGCAGGGATATCTAACTTCATGTCTTCCATGTATTCTTCAAATGTTTGAGGTGGATAAAGTTCATCAAGATATGGTTGAAGTATTTTATAAAACTCATCCATTTTTTCATTAGACTTTTCCTCTTGATCAGCTTTTTCAAGTTTTACCCATTCTTCATAAATAGCTTTAAGATCTTTTTTATCTTTTTCTGCAATAACTATATTTTTTTCACTAAATCCAAAATCTTTTAAATACTCTTCAAATGTTTGAGGCTCCCAAATAGCTAAAAAATATGGCTTAGTAATTTTACTCATGTCTGTATAAACTACATTCATTTTTTCAAAAATCTTTTCTAACATTTCTTCATTATCCGTCACTTTTGAAGCTTCTTTTTCCAGCTTCTTCAGTTCATTAAACATTTTTTCTAATTTTGTTAGGTCTTCAACAGTTACCTCTTTAGGCAAGTTCCTTTTATAAACTTCAAATGTGTTGAAGTCTGAATAATCCTCTGCAACGCTACCTTCAACTGTGATTTCCTGTCCTTCTACTAAGTTCATTTTTTCTAGTTGTTCTTCAGAGAATTTATAGAAACTGATATAGTAGTTTTTACCGTCTCTACCTTTGAGATCCATCCCGTCTCCGTAGATGTTTTTAATTGTTCCTGTAATTTGTTGTTCGATTTGAACAGTAGCCCCATTTGTGGGCTCTATTGAAGTAGCTCCTGCTTGAAGTGGCGTCAGAACAGCCATTCCTATTGTTAGTGCAGAAGCAATCATCCAAGTTTTTTTAATCGGTTTTTTCATTATCATTTCCCCTTTTATTTACTCTGGAACACAATGTTTCCATTATTTAGACGGATTACCAATGAAAAAGGTTCATTGTTTTTTTAAAAATTTAAAACATTCCATGTTAAGAACTTGAAGTCGAAACGGAGATAAATAGCGAGGAGAGTGAACGAATAAAAAAGGAAAGTAATGTTTTTTCTACTCCAAAAGAGAAGGGGATTTATATTTATAGTATTTCTGGAAGGTAGCTTTAGGTATAAAAAGGGGAGTCCCAACAATCATCTCCAAATGATTGTCGAGACTCCCCGAATCTGTACTTATTGTAGAAGGTATTCTTGGCCGTTAACTATTACTTTGGAAGGAGAAATTAGAACTTCTTTATTTGCTTTGAAATAAGTGTCTAAAATATTGTGAAATGCTTCCCAATTTTCTCTAATTTTTTCTTGTTCTTCTTTTTTATCAAGCTTTAAAGCTTCTTCATAAAGCTGTTTTAATTGTTTTTTATCGGTAGCGCTTATTTCGAAATCGTCGTAGTTAGCAATGTATTCTTCAAATGGTTCAGGCTTAATGAACTGATCAATGATGTCAGAGAATTCACTCCATAATTTTTCAGATAGCTCATAATTTTCAACTTTTTCGGCTTTTTGAGCATCTTCATAAATAGGTTTTAGTTTTGCTAAAGTTTCAGTAGGGATATCTAGGTCCAGACGTTCCATGAAATCTTCAAATGGTTGAGGTGGATAAAGTTCATCAAAATATGGTTGAAGGATTTTACTAAATTCATCATATTTATTGTTAGCCTTTTCTTCTTGGCCGTCTTTTTCAAGCTTTACCCATTCTTCATAAATAACTTTAAGCTGTTTTTTATCACTTTCTGCTATAACTATATTTTTTTCACTAAAACCGTAATTTTCTATATACTCTTCAAATGGTTGAGGTTGCCAATTAGCTAAATAATACGGGTTAGTAATTTTATTCATGTCTGAATAAATTTTTCTAATTTCTTCATATTTCTTTTCGGCCTCTTCAAACGCTTTATTTTCCTCCGCCTTT
This sequence comes from Lysinibacillus sp. NPDC094177, assembly GCF_050279145.1. NCBI lineage: Bacteria > Bacillati > Bacillota > Bacilli > Caryophanales > Bacillaceae > Lysinibacillus > Lysinibacillus sp. NPDC094177. The sequence continues at coordinate 102,368 of NZ_JBNNTW010000003.1, forward strand.
GAAGCTTCTTTTTCCAACTTCTTCACTTCATTAAACATTTTTTCTAATTTTGTTAGCTCTTCATTAGTTACCCCTTTAGGCAATTCTTTTTTATAAACTTCGAATGTATAGAAGTCTGAATAATCCTCTACTACATTGCCTTCAACTGTGATTTCCTGTCCTTCTACTAAGTTCATTTTTACATGTTGTTCTTCAGAAAATTTATAGAAGCTGATATAGTAGTTTTTACCGTCCCTACCTTTTAGATACATCCCATCATCGCTGATGCTTTTAATCGTTCCTGTAATTTGTTGTTCGATTTGAACAGTAACACCATTTGTTGGTTCTACTGAAGTAGCTCCTGCTTGAAGTGGCGTCAGAACAGCCATTCCTATTGTTAGTGCTGAAGCAATCACCCAAGTTTTCTTAATCGGTTTTTTCATTATCATTTCTCCTTTTTTTCTATCTGGAAATCATTTCTTCCAATATTTAGACGAATTACCAGTTGAAAAAGTTCGTCATTTTCAAAAAAAGTTAAAAAGTTTTAAACATTTCGTGTAAAGTGCTTAAATAGTTATATAACAATAAAGTTTGAGGGGGTAAATGTAGGTAAAGTCATCAGGGGAATTAGCGACAAGAATCTAAATTCTGAATGACGAAAATCAGTTATCTGGTGGTGTGAATATGGGAATCGCTGAAGTATTAACAATTGTCTTTGTAGTATTTAAGCTAACGGATGTTATCGCATGGTCTTGGTGGTTAGTGCTTTTGCCAGCAATCATATCCTTTAGCATTTACGCATTAATTTTGCTGATGAAGTTAGTAATGGTAATGATAGCGGTAGTGGCAGTGAAAAAACGTAAAGAATAGTAAAATGAAGATTTAAATTAGGGGATGCATACTAATGATTCAAGCGGTGATTTTTGATTTAGATGGAACATTGTTAGATCGTGATAGTTCAGTTCGATCATTTATTGAACAGCAATACGAGCGATTAAAGCCGAATCTATCACATATTTTAAAAGAAAACTATGTTCAACGCTTTATTGAGCTGGATAATCGTGGCTATGTATGGAAAGATAAAGTCTATCAGCAATTAAGCGAAGAATTTTCTATTGAGTTATCTCCAAAAGTAATGTTAGAGGATTACATACGAGAATTTAAGTATTATTGTGTTCCATTTGTAAATTTGCATAGCATGTGCACAATTTGAAAAAGCAAGGCTTAAAACTTGGCTTGATTACAAATGGTTATGGGCAATTTCAATTAGATAATATACGGGCATTAAGGGTTGAAGATAATTTTGACGTGATTCTTATTTCTGAATGGGAAGGTATCAAAAAGCCGAATGCTGAAATATTTCATCGAGCACTATCCAAACTAGGGGTGTCAGCAAACGTAAGTATGTACATAGGGGATCATCCTTTCAATGATGTGGAAGCTGCTAAAAATATAGGGATGATGGCTATTTGGAAAAGAAATGATGGATGGCAAAATGTTGAAGCAGATTACATCATTGATAATTTAATTGAAATTCATGACATTTTAAAAGTTTTGCAGGCAACCTAGGAGATTATCCTGGTGGCAAAGTACATTGAGTGCTAGAAAAATTGATTTATGACCTTACATACAACGGCATTATCAAAGAAGCAGAGAGCATTTGATAAACAGTATGAGGAAATGACTATTGAAGAATTGAAAGCAGTGATCTTTAAAATGCAAAAAGGGTTTGAAACCAATAAAATATCCAACAGGAGCAGACTGCACCTTCGTGCTTCGGCGGACGCAGACATAGCCTTGCAGAGCCCGTGCCAAATGCAATTTGGATTTAGAAGTATAATATGAAATCAGGCGTGTTGATTAGGAAAAAAATAGGTTTATTATTGAGAAATAAAAGGTTTTTTTGTTGCCATTTTGCTAATATATTTCCATTTTTAACTGATTGTAGCGTAGGGCTACTCGACTCCCGCGGGAAAGCGAGACAGACGAGACCCTGAGGCCAACACGATGTTGGTCACGAAGGCATTGTCACAGGACGTGACGCACTTAGCCTTCGTTCCTTTAGCGAAGGAAGCGGCTCGACGCTCGCCCGCAGGAAGCCTTGCTCTGTGCGAAAGCGAAGCGACAGCAACAAAGCGAGTAGCCCGTAGCGGAAATCAGAGCCTTCAAATTAATAAGAGTGGATTAAAATGGTTAATCAACACACCTGGTATAATATGAAATATATGACTATTAAACTATTTGATATAGGCGGTCGATTTAGTGAAAAAGCTTGTAATTACATATGAAATTTTTATGATTGTTTTAATCCTTATCTCAGTAGCCCTTGCTCTTATGTTTGATAAACGATTTGTGATTTTTCAACAAACTATTTGGCTCATATTCGTAGTGGATTACTGTGTTCGTTTTATACGAGCAGAAAACAAGTGGCACTATGTAAAGAAACATCCCTTAGAGTTAGTAGCTATAATCCCTTTCGATTCCCTTTTAAGAGCAGCTAGACTCGTCCGTATATTTAAAGTTCTTCAATTACTTGGCATCAGTTCTCGTTATTTAAAACCTTATTATGCGGTGTTAAAAACGAATGGATTAGACAAAGCTTTCAAGTTTGCTGTCGCAATGTTATTTGTCATACCAATACCGATTGCTATAGTTGAACCGGCGATTGAAACTTACGCTGAAGCGTTGTGGTGGGGATTGATTACAATAACTACAGTTGGATATGGAGATATTGCGCCTGTTACCGCATTAGGTCGATTAATGGCTGCTCTATTACTAATGGTAGGGATTGGGATTATCGCTATATTCACATCTGCAGTTACTAATTATTTTAGTAATATACCTAAAGATTCTCGAGATAAACAAGTCATGAAAATAATTCAGTCGATTGATGAGATTGAAGACATAACAAAAGAGGATATTGAGTTTATCCAGTTATTCTTGAAAAGGAAATTATAAATATACGCTAAAGGGTTACCCATTGGAAGCGTCCATAGAGTCATACTTTTATATAATATGACACCCCAATTCAACATGAAAAAACAGCTGAATTCATATATTTCAGCTGTTTTTTGAGTATGTAAGATAGTAAAGAATTTTTATTAAATCCATTACAATATCCTATAATTGCAAGTTACTTTAATCAATATATTCATTTATTTGCTTGATATGTTTTAACCGCAGGAGGGACATACGCTGCACATTTATCCAAAAGCGCTGCAACATCTTCTTCTACAAGTAGTGCATTTCGAGATGGAGCTTGTAAAAATTGTTCGTTTTGCATATGGTTAAATAACCCAATGAGTAAATCGTAATAATGATTAATATTTAAAATACCGCAAGGCTTTTGAAGAAGGCCGATTTGATTCCAAGTGAATACTTCAAAAAATTCTTCTAACGTACCAGGTCCTCCAGGTAAAGCAATAAAGCCATCAGCTAGTTCCATCATTTTGCTTTTGCGTTCATGCATAGAATTGACGACAATTAGCTCTGTTAAATGCTTATGAGAAATTTCACGTTCCTCTAGTAACTTTGGAATAACCCCAATTACCTTGCCACCTTCACGAAGAACCGTGTCAGCAACTGTTCCCATCACGCCTACACTCGCTCCACCATAAATTAAGGTAATATTACGTTTTGCTAATTCTTTTCCTAGAAGAATAGCTCCTTCTCTATATGCCTCAGAAGCACCGATGCTTGATCCGCAAAATACTGCAATACTATCCATAATTGTTCCTCCATATCTGATAAGTTTTCTTTCCGCATTAACGGTAGTGAACCTTAAGCGGGGGATGAAAAAACCCCACTGATTCACGTTTCACTTTTATAGTATAATTTAATTTTGATAGGAAAGAAATGGAGGAAGTAGAAATGGAATTAAACGAGTTTCAAAAATGGGTAAAGGACTACTATGATACACGTGGTTGGTCTGATTTAAGTATTTTTACGCGTATTGGCTTTCTAGCAGAAGAAACTGGGGAAGTAGCAAGAGCGATAAGAGCGTTGGAAATTGGTAGGGATAGACCAGATGAAAAGATTCAAACATATGAGGAAAATAAGCAAGAATTAGTAGAGGAGCTTGGAGATGTTTTAGGGAATATTATTGTAATAGCAAATAAATATGATATTTCACTTGAAGAAATTTTTTCAACTCATCAGGAAAAGCTAATGGAGCGTTATAAAGCATAGAAATACATATGGAAAGAGGATTCATATGGATTATCAAGTTGAGATATTAATAGAAAATCACGATGACTTTACTACGTTTTTAAATACAAAGATTAGAGAGTACAACGACGAACATTCACCGTACCATAAAGAAAGTAGACAAAAGGGTTCTGTTCGTCCGTTGAACTTAATCGTAACCGATCATCAACAGCAATGGATAGGAGGCATCACTGCTGAGGTATATTGGGGATGAGTAGAAATCAACAAGTTTTGGTTTAGCAAAGAATACCGTGGAAAAGGCATTGGTGGAAAGTTACTGGCGAAAGCTGAAGAAACAGCTAAGCAAATGGGAGCAACGAAGGCATTGCTAACTACATATGACTTTCAAGCACGCACATTTTATGAGGCGAGAGGCTATGAAGTTGTAGGCGAGATAAAAGATTATCCGCCTGGAAGTAGCTATTATACAATGGTAAAACAACTACTTTAAGTTTTAAAAGGCTGTCTGATTATCTCATTGTGACAGCCTTTTGCTATGTATTAACTTCCATTCAATTTATTCCCTTGGTAAATTGAATGGAAGTTTCTTCAGCACATACACCCTTTTATCCTACAGGCACGTATTTTTCAAAAAATATATAGCTGAAAAATGACTAAAAAAACGCTCTAATGTCAAACTTATAATAAAGGGGAGATTTAGTGTGTACTCGATATCAAACTTTAAATTACTTGTTGATAAGCAGGCAGAAATTGATACCATTCATCAAAATTGTGATAATTTAATACAAACAACTGTAACGCCTAAAATGGATGCGGAAGTCAATAAATTGTTAGATGCCATTAATAAAAAACTAACCGAACAATGCTTTACGATTACAGTGACATCTACTGGACTGATTGCAAAATATAGTGAAGCAGTTATTAATATTGACAAGCATTCGAAAGATCTGGAGGAGTGTTTTTTCATTAATTTAAATAGTTATGCGGAAGATCAAGTTTCCATTGTTTTAGACATTTCGGATACAATGATGCCGAAAATTTCCAATAATATTGACGGCTACGCTGAGATTATTGAGCAAATGACCGATACATTAAAGTACGCAAAAAGTCTTGAAAAAGCTTGTACTTCACCAAAGTTTATTTATAAAACTCAAAGCAATATTATATTTCATTCGGCTGAAGAAGTAGTTAATTATTATTTTCAGTAAAGAACCAGCCACCCAAATAGATAAATAGGGTGGCCGATAAAGGAAGTGCTATTGATTAGAAATTCCAGCTACAATCAATTAAACAATAAACTTTCTTACGAATATTAACAGTATCATCGATAGGAAGAAGAAATAAAGTGGCATTATCATCAATGAACCATTATGCAGTAAACTCATTCCAGACGTTATTAAGCTAACGAGTAAGTAATAACCTAAACTGAAAATCGCGCCAGTTGTTCCGATAACGTCCTGAAAGTTGACAAGCGCAAGGCTTAAACAAATAGGTAGAGCGATTCCTGATTCTAATAACGTAATAAAAATCGACAATAAAATGCCTTTAGTAAGACGATTAAAGGCAATGATAAAGCACTGACGATTAGAAACAATAAAGCTCCGACAGTCAATACAAAACAACCGAGATGAATTACTTTTCAGGCTGATATTTGTCACAGTCGGAACGGAAATCAACCCCACGTTATAGTGATAAATCTAAATTTTTTAAAAATTTCTCTTGTACATAATAGAGTATGCATATAAAATAGAAACAAATGTTCTTAGTGGAGGGAGAATAAATGACTACAATTCATAATCAATTACAATTAGTATCATTCGATGCAAATGATATTCCTGGATTAATTGCCCTTTCTGACTCAGTCGGGTGGGATTATGATGAATTCGAAATTAGAACGGTGATGATGTCAGGCAAAATATTTGGGCACAAAAATGCTGTAGGGAAAATTGTTTCAAGTGCTGCCATTATCACATATGATACAAATTTAGCTTCGATTGGTATGGTCATCGTACATGAAAATTACAGAGGGCTCGGCTTAGGGAAATTAGCTACTCAAAAATGTATTGAAAGTGTTTCAGAACAGACAGAAATTATGCTCGTCGCAACAAAAGACGGTGAACCGTTATATAAGAAAATGGGCTTTGCCACTGTAGATTATGTACATAAATATCTCGCTGACCATTATGGCGGTGCCCTTAACATAACTTCTAATGAGCATAAAATTGAAGATTTTAATGAGTATGATTTTGCTGATGTTGTTAGTTTAGATGCTGCAGCCTTCGGAGATAAAAGAAGTAAATTTCTAGCGAATAGAATAAAACAATCCAAGCATTGTATTGTTGTGAAAGATCATCATGGAAATATTATAGGCTTTGGGTTGTCCATTTTAGGTCCAATCAATCTTATTTTAGGTCCAATCATAGCAACTGATTCTAAAACAGCCAGTCTCATAATTAATATTTTAGCGAACGATCATAATGGAAAATTAAGAATTGATGTTCCATCTGGTCATGGTGAATTTATTAAATGGTTAGAACAAAGTGGTTTTACAGAGGCAAATACACCTCCCGTTATGATTCTTCATACTGAAAAAATGCCGACTAGAAATAATACGCTATTTGCCATAGCTGCACAAATTTTTGGATAAAATCACTTAAACAAAGTGAGCACACTTTTTATTGGGTGTGTTTTTTTGTTTTTAAAGGATTTTAATGGAAATGTGGAGAATAGATGATATTAAAGGGGGAGAATCAAATGTTTCCGAATTTAGAGACAGAAAGACTTATGTTAAGAGAGCTGACGGAGGATGATGCGCAAAGCATTTTTAATTGCTTTTCGAATGAAGAAGTCACACGCTACTATGGACAAGAGCCATTTATAGAGATACAGCAAGCAGAAAATTTAGTGAAATTATTTTCAAAGAACTTTGCTTCAAAAAGAGGAATAAGATGGGGGATTGAAAGAAAGGAAACAAAGGAGATAATCGGGACAATTGGTTATAACGTTTGGTCGCCTATACATAGACGAGCAGAAATCGGTTATGAAATTCATCCTGATTATTGGAGAAAGGGATACACTCAAGAGGCGGTCACTGAAATTGTGTCATATGGCTTTGAGCAAATGGGGTTAACTCGTATAGGTGCTGTTGTATTTATTGAAAATGAAGCCTCGAATAAGCTGCTTACCAAAATTGGTTTTCAACAGGAAGGAATTCTTAGAGATTATATGTATCAAAATGGACAGGCACACGATACATTTGTCTATTCCATTTTAAAGAATAGATAAAGAATTACTTTCTCTTAAGAGTAATTTCCCTTAACCAACGGTAATGGATAATAAATGATAACTAAGACCTGGTTTTGTGTTTGCTTTTTTCGGTTATAGTGCTAGTGAAGACATCGATTTTTATTAGTAGTGAAAAAGTAACAGTAAGGAGCTTTGTGAAATGGGAATACAATGTAGCACAGCTTATTTTGAGAAGCTGGATTTACTTGAAAATCTATATGCAGGAAAGGCAGCGTTAAAAGAAGCGATGCCCACGCACAATGTCAGTAAAAGTCATTTGGAATGCTTTGAACAAATAGAAGTAGCAATTGCTAAGCTAAATAAGGAAATTCGGATAATTGAGCTAAATATTATCCAGTCAGTAGATTCAAAATAAATTAAATAAGATAAACTCATGCATAAAATAATTAATTGCATGAGTTTTTTTGTTGAGCTTCATGTAATATGATTGACCTTAAATTTTTTCCACATCCATAAAATTTCTAATAATGAACCGTCTTTTTAGGTTTATGTTCGTGCTTTAATTTACATTCAAAAACGATGAAAACTTAACTCTATTTTCTTCGCATTGTTAAACATGGTGTGTTGATAATTTGGTGATTTTTTTAGAGTTTTTAATAAAAATTTCATTATTTAGCAAATATTTAACTTGATTTTATTCAAAAAAGAAGTTAATATGAACTAAACTTCACATGAAGTAAACTTCATATTTTGGGGGGAGTATTGTTTTGAAACGAAAGTTATTTCAAAGATTATTAACATCATTCATTGCAATAATATTAGGTGTTACTAGTCTTTTGATGAATCCAACAGATAAGATGTCAGCAATCTATCTTTTCATTGCTGGTACTATTATTTTGATTGCATCGATAACGATTTATTTAAGAAAATCAGAAAAAGAGGATGATTTATCGAAAGAGTATGATGAAAGAGATGCTCTTATTGAAGGACAAGCTGCCAATATAGCTATGCAATGCATAAGTTCATTAATAATAATTTTACTGTTTTTGAGTAATTTTATTGTATTATCTGTAAAAGCAGTTCTTTTACTATTAATACTCGCTCTTTTCATCCTCAATATTGTAACGAAATTTTTCTATGAACGAGTCCTTTAAAGGAGGACGAAAATGGAGAATAGAGTACGAGATTTAAGAAAACAGCATAATTTAACTCAGCAAGAATTGGCTGATCGTGTAAGTGTATCATCAAGAACGATTATTTCACTCGAGAATCAGAAGTATAATCCTTCTGTATTACTTGCATATAAAATTGCATCGATTTTTAATCAGTCGATAGAGGAAGTTTTTATTTTTGATGAAAGTGACAAATAAGGAGATTATTTAATATGTTAGTAGCAAGTATCTTTACCATTTTCGGGATTATTTTAACTGCTTGGGGAGTTTATCGAATGAAAACAGATGATGCTCTTTTTGGAAAGAGTCAAAAAAGCAAAAATATTTTTAATCTTTTGCTATTTTGGCAGGCATCAGGAATTGGTCAATTTTTAAGTGGAATTGTTTGTGTAATTATTGGGGTAGCTATTTTATTGTTCGGGTAACCCATTCAATTTAATACATTTAAACAAAAAACCAGGACTCACTTTATTAATGAGTACCTGGTTATTTTGTGCTTATTAAGGTCTATATTAAAGTGCCTTTTCTTTTTGGTTGAATAGGGAAACTGCTGCTAAAAATACCATAGTTACGTTAATGACAAGTGCAACAATATTTAAAAAGTCATTTGTTGGCATAAATACAATAATCAATGATGTTACTGCAACAAATAATGGTATTACCTTATTGATATTTGTGACTAATTGTAACTTGTGATAATTTCTTAGGATGAAATAAATACCTATTAAAATTGGCGCTGTAAGGAATACTCCTAAATATCCCCATGCATCTTCAATAAACCAAGGGAAAAAGCGCATACGTGAAGTGAAAATAAAAAGATTTAAAATGATAGATCCTACTAATATGCTGTTTATTATAATAACTTTCTTGTTTTTCTCCATTTTAATTACTCCTTAAAAAATGAATTATTTACTAATTAATTCATGAAAATGATTCATGAATTTTTCCTCTTAAATGTCTATAACAACGATAATGCTGACTAACCATATTTTGTTGTACTAAAACTATTATTCATACCTCCGTGAGCTAGTATTATATGCGTCCAATCAAAGGATTTTTATAGAAATCAATTTATAATTTCTTAATTCAAATAACATCATCCTTACGATTTTTGGTTACTTATAGTGTAATTTTACACTGAAAGTAACCTTTTTGCAAACGGATTTTTTATCGGTAAATAATTACATTTAATAACGTTCTTTAATTTCTGGAAGAGGGTGCAGGCACTGGGTGTCGTTTTGAGACAGTAAGATAACACCTTGCAACTTTTATGTATACGAAAAATGAAAACCATTTGGTAAAAGGGGATGATTGCCATATAAGAGGCTATTTCCTTGAGTATGAGATGATTAAAAAGGGGCTTTATTAAATGTTGAGATGGGTCGATTCGATAAAAAGAAGCTCTCGATAGATTTTTTAACGAGAGCTATTTAACAAAAATGCTAGATTTCTTATTGAGGACTTATTAGACAACACTTTTTTGAGTTAGTATGTGATCTTTTTCAATCAGCATTACGATTGAACTGAAACTTCTTCTCCGTCCCCGGAAGTTCTCTCTTTTGATGAAGTATCCTCTTTATAAGAACTCCGTTTTACTACAGATAGAAGTAATACTAAAATACTTACAACAGCAATCCAGCATAATGTAATTGCTGCAGTGCCCCAAAGTTCTCCACTAAAGAAAGGAATTTCCTTTAATCCTTCGAACATAAAGCGGAATGGTAACCATGGATAGATCCAATCAGCGTAAAACCTAGGCAACATTTCTGGAGCAATTTGTAGAAGAGGTAGACCAAAGAACATTAAAAGAATGAAGATTGGTAAACTTGCAAATTGAATCCATACAGTTATAGCTAGTATTAATAAAATAAATGTTGCGCAAGTTAGTGATAAAAATAGAGCAACATGGTTAAAATCTGCAAATTTATAATCCAGCATCCAAGTGGAATACCAAGTTAATAAATAGCCTCCAAATAAACCAATAATAATGGCAATCAGAGCCTGGAATCCTCGGAATTGAATTAACATTAGCGTATAACTCAAATGCAATTTTGGGAGTTATTACGTACTGGCTACAACACGATACGCAACAATCACCAGAGGAAATCGCCACGATGTTGATAGAAACAATCTTAAAAGGAACTTTTGAAGCTAGTGGATTACGTTCAATTTTTGAAAAAGATAGTGAGAGGTAGATTTTAATCATTAAAAACTCAATTCTATTTTCAGTAGCTCTACTAATTTTCAATAACAAAAACTTATGGAAATTAATAATTAACATTGATTTTACTTATGTATAAAATGGTTGTAAAATAATGTTGGTAAGGATATCCATAAAGATTGGTATATAAAAACAGAAAAGAGTGATGAAGATGGGCATTGATTTTCACAATAAGGACAATCAAACTACTTATACAACTCGACAGGCTGACCACTCGTGGATGGAAGCAATGAAAGAACTTGTCCCTAGCATGAATACTTCTAAGGCTACAGATATTGGCTGCGGCGGAGGAATTTATGCTAAAGCATTAGCAGATATGGGCGTACCTTCTGTGATAGGTGTGGATTTTTCACAGGCAATGCTCGTTGGGGCAAAAGAAAATTGTAAAGAATATCATAATATAACTTTCAAGCAAGGAAATGCATTGGATACAGGGTTAGACAATGACAGCTATCAGTTAGTATTGGAACGAGCATTAATTCATCATATTCAAGATTTAAAGGCTTGTTTTCAAGAAGCATATAGAATTTTGGAGGATAAAGGGATCTATATTATCCAGGACCGTACACCTGAAGATTGTCTACTAAAAGGTGATAACTGCCATATTCGAGGCTATTTCTTTGAGCGTTTTCCAAAGTTAAAGAAACAAGAAATTAAACGTAGACATAGTAATGAGTTAGTAGTTGAGACACTTAAGGAAATTGGCTTTAGCGAGATTAATGAAGTAAAGCTATGGGAAACAAGGAATGTGTATGAGCAGAAAGAGCAATTAATAAAAGATTTACAGGAAAGAACAGGAAGAAGTATTTTACACGAGTTAGACGATGAAGAATTAAATGAATTAGTAAATTATATTGATAAGTCCATTTCAACTGAGAGTCCTATTGTGGAAAAAGACAGATGGACTATTTGGAAAGCTGTGAAATGATTTTAAAAAAGGGTTCCTCCGTCGATTCGATAAAAAAAGCTCTCGTTCGCTTGTCAAACGAGAGCTTTTACTATTTATTTACCTACTAATGCGAGAAGGTACTTGTCTCGATCCGCTTCCTCCAGCATTTTATTATCTATCAGCATTGCACCGTATCTCACATTTGTCATATTACGATCAACTAAAAATTGAACATTCACTTTTGCGGCTTTATTATTAACGGGACAATCTCCTTTAAATTCTACAACGTCCTGTCCTTTTTGTGTTTCAAAATAAACCCAATATGGATTTTTACAAGTGTTTGCAAAGCCCGATTCTAAAGTTTTACTACTATTTTCGAATGAATAGTTTTTAACATATGTAATATATTCATTATCTGTAATGTCCTTTTGTGGACCGTAAAAATACCAAAACACCCCTAAAATACCTATTGGTACAATCCACAGTATGTTCCTTTTAGTTAATTTCCCCATATTTGAAACCCCCTTTATTAAAATATTTTATCATCTTTATGCTGATTTTTGCTAGCTCACTATAATATTTTCTAGTTTAGGATTGAATATCGTAGGAAATGACTTAGGGAGTAGCTTCGTTTGTTGTTTGTTTATAAATGGGTATATTAAAAATAAGGAAACTATAATGCTAATAATGACGTCATCTATGAAAGTAAGTAGGTATTCAACTGGAATTACTTGATTTATATTGCTATGTTTGAACACGATATCGTTGAGCTCACGAGAAGACAATACTTGCTTATTTAAAAATAAATTGAGGAACTATGTTAACTAAGAAATTAAAAGCAAGGAGATTTACAAAATGAATTATGGAATATTTCAATGGATTAATGATATAGCTGGTCGCTATCCTTTTCTAGATAAAGCGATGATTTTCATCACTGATAGCGTTCCTTATGTCGTAATCTTATTCATGTTATTTTTATGGTTTACTGCAAACAAAGAAAAAAGAACGGAAAAACAATATACTGCTATCTATATTGTCTTTACAGTTTTACTTGGATTGGGTCTAAATGCACTCATTCACTTTGTCTACTATCATCCACGACCATTCATAACATATAATGTTCATCAGTTAGTACCACATGCTAATGATTCTTCTTTTGTAAGTGATCATTCAGTATTAGTATTCGCTCTAGCATGGACGTTACTTTTACGAAAAGACTCGTGGAAGTATCCGGTATTAGTATGGGCCATCTTAGTAGGAATTTCGCGTATCTACGTCGGCGTTCATTATCCAGCGGACGTGATTGGCGGAGCCCTTTTGTCATTTGGGGCAAGTTTCTTCATTTTAAAGTTCTCCAAAAAATTGGAGCCAATAGTACAAGTAGTTTTCAACATATATAAGAAACTAACAAAACATATCCCTGTCCTAGCAAAATACAGTCATTAATAACCTAAGTCAGGAAAGATAAGGATAAGCTAATGAAAATGAAGTTCTATGTTACTAGAGCAGCCTTTTTCTTATCAAAGAAATATGTTTTACTGAGAGCCGTATTTTTATGCGGCTCTTTTATTGTTTAATTTAGTCAACTTTACATTTGAAAAGGTGAAGTTGATATGATTATTATATTTAGAGTAAGGGAGCAAGCTAATAAGGTTATAAAGGCGACCTTCATTACAGAATGTTAACTATCTTGATGTAGAGATATCAAGATTCAGTTTAATTTAGTTCGAAAAAAATGGTGTCAACTTTTCTCAGACTTCACTTAAAGAAAATAAATAGTAATACATATAACTTTGAAATGTAAATGGAATGTTTAAAACGTTAAGTCTTAATAGGAAAACTTCCATTTGCTTGGTAACTTAATTACAATATAACAAAGGATCTGTAATGAAGTTTGTTCTTGATTGAAAAAGTAGGTTGGAATAAGAGTACATATTTTGGAAAATATATTTGTGGAATACAAAGAGGTGTTTATTATGAAGTCTTATACACAATTTGAGCGAAGAAAATACATACTAGATGAACTAGATCAATACAATCGTGTGATGGTCAATGATTTAGCAAAAGTGTTAAATGTAACGACAGAAACCATCAGAAGAGATTTAGATTTGTTGCATAAAGAAGGTAAGTTGACGAAAATACATGGTGGGGCTTTAAAGAAAAACGATCATACCGTGGAATTATTTTTTAATAAACGTCGCAATGAAAACATTGATGAAAAACGAAGAATAGCAATAGCAGCAAGTAAATTGGTAGAGGATAATGATATTATTGCCATTGAAGTTGGAACAACTACGCTGCAAATATTGGACTATATATATGACAAAAAAAACATAACCATTTTGACAAACTCCATACCTGCTGCTAATAAAATTATTGAGTTAAAGGAACAGTATGAGTCATTTGACTGCAAACTTATAGTAGCTGGTGGAATGTTAAATACAAATTCATTAGCATTGTCTGGTGATATGACATTAAACTTCCTTGATCATTTTACGGTTAATAAATTGTTTGCTTCTTGTGATGGAATTTCATTAGAAAAGGAATTGACATGTACGTATATTGAGGACGCTCAAATATTTAACCGCTTAAAGAAAAATGCAAGACAAGTTGTCATGATGGTAGATGAATCTAAATTCAACTTAATGAAGTTTTATAAAAGTGGGAGTTTTGCTGATATTGATACATTATTTACGAATGCTAAACTCGATACAGAATGGCAAAGTATTTTTGCAGCTAAAGGTGTAGAAATAATAACCGTATAGAAGGAAAATGATAAATCAGGCCGGGAAACTTTTTCTCAAGTAAGAGCGGTTTTTTAAAACAGGCACATTCGTATGAAGCGAATGTGCCTGTTTGATTTGTATTTCTATTAAAGTATTTGTTGCATTTAAGTAAGTCACATTTCAGGCAACTGTTTCTTCTTTTAAGTAAGAAAGTATACTGAGTAAGACCCTCGTTGTAGAATAAATTTCACTCATGAATAATTGTTCATTTCATTTTTAGGCTGATTTCTTTTGTTTTTGGTCTAAAAGATGACTAAAGAAAGTTAATAGACTTGCACAGACTGCAACTATTCCACCGACCCATGTTACATTCATTAAATTCCCTTGATGGTATACAATTCCTCCTAATGCAGAACCAAAAGCGATGCCTACGTTGCTTGCCACTGGCATGAGTGAAGCGGCGAGTCCTGTAGCATTTGGCTGATAAATTCCTGCGAGGTCGATTAAATATAGCTGAGTAGATGTTGTTAAGAGGATAGCCATTAACGACATGAAGCCAATGTTTATCAGTCCTAAAATAAAATGATTTGTTGTCCAAAATAAACTTGTCAGAACAGCTGCTTGCACTAGAAAAACAAACCGAAGGCGACCGATTGGATTGTGGCTGGCAATTTTACCGGCAAGGATGTTGCTGAAAATCGAGATAAATCCATAACCAAATAAGATTAAACTAATTGAATTATTTGGAGCTCCCATTCCCTTTAAGATAGGGACAAGGTAAGTAAAGACGGCATAAGTTGCGCCAAATCCGAGAGCAGGAATGAAAAAAGCCATCAAAATTCGAGGCTTGGTCATTAAAGAAAACTGATCACGTATCGAACTTCGTACTTGGCTGAGATTATTAGGTAAGACAAAAAAGGAGGCCAAAAACGCCAAAATTCCTAGGAAAGTGGTTAACATGAAAGTGGCATTCCAGCCGTACCATTCGGCGATTACAATTCCAATTGGCACTCCAACGACATTTGCAAGTGTGAATCCACCAAAAACGAATGATATAGCAAGTCCGCGTTTTTTAATCGGCATGGTTTCACTTGCAACAATCATGGCTAGGGAGATTAATACCCCTGTTACAATCGCTGTCATAATTCGAAGGGCAAGGAGCAGGATGTAGCTCGTCGAAATTACGCACAAAGCATTCAGGACGATGAAAGATCCAATCAAAAACAACATCCATTTACGCTTTGGAAAATGACTTGTTGCTGACATCACTAGTGGTGTGGCGATAGCAAACGTAATAGCAAACGCAGAAACGAGTGTGCCTGCTTTTGCATTTGTCATATGTAGGCTTGAAGAAATATCTGTTAAAATTCCGACAATAACAAATTCGCTTGTCCCGAGAACAAATGTTAATAAAGTAAGTGTTAAGATGAGCAACCAATGTCGCTTGGATAATTTTGTGGTGTGCATAAATACCTCTTTTCTTAGATGAATGTAAATGTGTCACATAGTAGATACACAACCTGAACATCATACCATAAAATTTTTTGTGAGAGAAATCCTTTCTTATTCAAGAGATTACTAGAATCGACAAGGGTGCAGAGTTAAATAAGAGCATGTTTTGATCATTCTTTTTTCATAACATGCTCATGTCCCGCTTTCTCGCGGGAAGCTTTGATATGCGACGAAAGCAAAGCGACTGGAGCACTCGAGAGCCCTACGCTACAATCAGTTGAAATGGGCAACATACCTGATAGCAAATAAAACATTAAAAGCTTTACATTGACGTTGCGTAAAGGATTAAGCTTTTAGATAAGGGGGGAGGTAACATGGAAAAAGTAAGAATCAATTTAATCAATAGCTTAGATTTCTATGAAAAGTGTTTATTAGGAAATGTTAATGAGAATTCATTCCGATATGAATTGATGCAACCGATGAAAACAATGTGGGATTATTTAAACGTACCGTTAAAAGCAGCGCAACCTAATGGATACGATGTTGTTATGGCATCAGAGATGTTAGGGATTTGGACTCCAAGAAAATCTATTCAACAAGTTAAGGATAATCTGCCAGAGCTTATAGAATCTAGAATTTTTGATGAATATCAGGAAGTAATCTCAAAGGGAATTGATGAATTTGAAAAGATAGGCTATTCTATTCCACTAGAAGAAATCGGCGTAAATATTCTTTTAGGGGATGAAGATAGTCAAGAAATGAAAGTAAATAAAGGATATTCAGGTTTTGGTGGAATACCGGGATATATTTTGCTAATGGTTGTTCCTAATGATTTTAATAAGAAACGATTAAAATCCGCTTTAGCTCACGAGCTTAATCATAATGTTCGTTTTACATTTGAACCATTTAATCATGGTGACGTGACTGTAGAAGAATATTTAGTGTTGGAAGGTTTAGCTGAATGTTTTGCTGAAGAAATGTATGGGAAAGAATTGATAGGACCTTGGATTAAAGATTTTGATAAAGAAGAGCTGGAGTACTCAATCGAAGTGATAAAAGAAGGAAGAAAGACTAAAGGTTTTGGAGAAGTTTCAGCTTATATGTTTGGTGATGAGGTTGCAAAGAAACAAGGGTACAGTCCAGTTGGTTTATCAGAGAATGCAGGTTATACTATTGGTTACAACTTGATCAAGAAATACTTAACCAACAGTAACAAGAGTATTGCCGAAGCGACACTGACTCCTACCGAAGAAATAATTAGAGACTCTAAATTTTTCGATTAACCTCACAACTGATACGGTAGTGCAACAAAGGTTATATAAATAATCAAACTTTTGATAAGAATTTAATCTGTATTATTAAATAACCGCGTAGCAAGGTTAATATTGCTAATTGAATTTAACTTTTTAATAAAACTACACCTAATAATAAATTAAACTATTTCTCAATGCCAACGAGAAATAGTTTTTTTATGAAAATGTATTGGTTTTTATGTTGTTTTACTTTGTTTATATGTTTATTTTTACAACTTGTTAATAAAAATACAACATCTGATTAATAATTTGGCTTTACAATGTGAATCAGGAGGTGACATGAATGCAAATAAAATTTTCAAAGGCTGCGTTCTTTTTATTACCGGTTGGAATACCTCTTACACTCTTTTGGATTATTCCGAATTTGTTTAGTTTAGGTATTAGTTTTACAGACTGGGATTTCATGACAAATGGTTTTCATTTTGTTGGTTTAGATAACTATTTCAATTTGTTTACCCAGTCATCGTTTAAGCAGGCATTGCTAAACACTCTTTATTTTGGATTTGGGACAGTTATTCCAACGATTGTATTGGGATTAGGTTTTGCTTTGTTCTTTAGAAAAAATTTCAGAGGCTCTGCCATTTACAAATTGATGATTTTTTCGCCATGGGTAACACCAACAGTAGCTGTATCGATTGTATGGTCACTTCTTTATGAACCGAAATTAGGTGTTATCAATAAGGTACTAGGCTTGGTAGGGATACCTGGATTGGATTGGCTTAAGAGCAGTGAAACCGCAATGCTAGCAGTCATTATTGTAACGGTTTGGAAACTAGTTGGATGGACAATGATTTTCTATATTGGAGCGCTCGAGAAAGTACCTGATAGCTTATACGAAGCGGCAAGTATTGATGGAGCAAATGCATGGCAGAAGTTTCGAAACGTAACACTTCCGATGGTTTCACCAACAACTTTTTTCTTAATTGTTGTGAATACGATTGTATCGCTGCAAGCATATGATCAAATTAAAATCTTAACACAAGGTGGACCGAGTGGTTCGACAAGAACACTACTCTATTTATTCTTCCAACAAGCGTTTGAACAATTTGATATGGGATCCGCGACAGCCATCGCGTTTATCATATTAATAATTACTATTCTATTATCATTTATAAACAAAATAATAGGTGACAAGTGGGTGAATTATTAAGACATGAGTAATCAAAAAAAGACACCGATTATTACAAAGCATCTCTTTTTAGCTATATCGAGTATCTTGTTTGTCTTTCCTTTTATTTGGATGGTCCTTAGTTCGTTTAAAACATCCAGTGAAGTACTACAAGGTGGTTTTTGGCCAAAAGAATTCCATTGGGAAAATTATCAAGAAGTATTAGGAGTCATTCCTTTTCACACGTATATATTTAACAGTTTCTATACTTCTTTTATTATTACAATCTATGTTCTTATTTCATCAGCGCTTTTTGCTTATATGTTGGCATTTTATAAATTTAAAGGGAAAGAATTTACGTTTGGCGTTGTCATGGCAACATATATGATTCCAGGTGCTGTATCGTATGTTCCTGTGTATGTGATGTTAGCAAAAATGGGATTGTTAAATAACCATTTTGGATACATTATTTCTTTATCAGTTAGTGTATTTGGGATTTTTTATTTAAGACAAGCGTTCCTTAAAGTTGGTCATGAAATCGTAGAAGCAGCCAAGATAGATGGGGCAAGTGATTGGAAGATTCTTTGGAAGATTGTCTTCCCGATGACACGCTCATCATTTGTGACACTAGGTTTAGTGACATTTGTCGAAAACTATAATAACTATATTTGGCCAGCGCTAGTATTAAAAGATAACGATAAAAAATTGATCACTAACGGGGTTGCTGATTTTTTCATTAATAGCTCATTAGGTAGGGATTGGTCACACATTATGGTTGCAAGTACAATCGCTACAGTACCACTCTTACTTGTATTTTTAGTATTACAAAAATGGTTCCTCTCAGGTGTTTCTGATTCTGGAATAAAGGGTTAACTAATTTAAAAGGAGGCATTTCATGATGAAGAAATTATTAACGCTTTTTATGGTTTTATCATTATTTGTTAG
The DNA here is from genome assembly GCF_050279145.1 of Lysinibacillus sp. NPDC094177. NCBI lineage: Bacteria > Bacillati > Bacillota > Bacilli > Caryophanales > Bacillaceae > Lysinibacillus > Lysinibacillus sp. NPDC094177. The sequence goes on from NZ_JBNNTW010000003.1 coordinate 121,586, forward strand.
TGTTCTTGCAGGTTGCTCTGGAGGAGAAGGAAATGTAGTTAAGGTAACAAAAGAAGGGGATAAAATTGTTGTCCCATTCATTAACGGAGTTGGGGGATCACTTGCTGATCGTTTAGATAAAATTGTGATGGATTTCAATCAAAGTCAGGACAAGTACGTTGTAAAAACGACAAAAGCAGGTAACTATGATGAGTCTTATCAAAAGCTTCAAAGTGGATTTGCGGCAAACAATCAAGAAGCCATTGCTTTACTAGGGTCAGACGTTATTCAAAACTATATTAACAAAGAGCTAGTTGTCCCAATCGATAAATTTATCAACAATGATAAAGAATTAAAAATAGACGATTATGGTAAAGGCTTTGTTAGTCAAGCAACAGTTGATGGGAAATTTTATGGAATTCCTCTATACGGTACAACTCAAATTCTTTATTATAATAAAAAAGTATTAGAGGAAAATGGTTTTACTACAGATGACTTAAAGACGTGGGAAGGAATAGAAAAGGTAGCCGAAAAAGTATCAAAACGTGATGAAAATGGAAACGTTAGATACGCAGGTTGGATGCCGATTTGGGGTACGACAAACTTAATTGATTCGGTTCGAAGTGCTGGAGGAAACGTATTAAGTGAAGACGGAAAAACAGTTTTAATTAACGATGAAACATGGGTAAAGGTATGGGAGAAATACCGTAAGTGGCTTCATGAAGATAAAATCATGAACATTCATACAGGTGGTACTGGATGGGAATATTGGGATAACACAATTATTGATTTTGTTGAAGGTAAAACATTAGGATATACAGGTTCATCTGGTGACCAAGGTTTTGTCTATAAATCGTTAGGTGAGGGAATGGATGAGGCCGAAAGACTGGCTACATTTGGAGCAGTTCCACAACCAGGCTGGGGTGACCATAAGCCAGCACCTAAATTAGAAGCTTATTTTTTAACATTAACTAGAAATACCGATCCAGAAGTAGCACAAGGTGCATATGAGTTTATGAAATTTGCGACAAGTACTGAGAAAACAGCAGAATGGTCGATGGAAACAGGCTATATCCCTGTTCAAAACAATGTCACTGATTATAAGCCCTATGCAGATTTCGTAAAAAAACAACCACAGGCGTTAGTTCCGTTAGAGCAAGCGAATAAATATGGAGTTTCGCCATTTATCGATCCAACAGGTGGCAAAATTTATGATGCATTAGATATAGCGAAAGATAAAGTAGAAATCGAAGGAATCTCTGCTAAGGAAGCATTAGATGAAGCAGCGAAAATTGCTCAGGAAGAATTAGATAAAGTTAAAAAGAAATAATAAACTATTCGAAGAGAAATGGAGGTACTTCTCTTTTGAATGAAAGAAGTACCTTCATTATTTTGTGAATTGGTCTTATAGAAAGAGAATAATAGGCTATATGTTTTAGGAGGCGAAGAAGATGAAGAAGGGAATCATTTTCGATAAGGATGGAACATTAATACAGCTCGATACTGTTTGGTACAAAATCGTTGATTGTGTGCTTCATGATATATTTCAAAAGTTTCCGAATGAAAAGAACAGACGAGATGAATATATGCAAATTATAGGAATGGACAATAATGATTTTGAGAGTACGAGTTTACTTGCTAGTCAAACGAATTCTTTTATTGCAGCAGCATGGTATTCATTATTGGGAGGGAATAATATTAAAAAAGGGGAATTTGTACATGATGTTTGTGCATCATTCAAAAAGCATTCTACATCAGATGACCTCGTATTTACAGAAGTAAAAGGTGCTCAAGAAACATTAAAGTATTTAAAAGATCATGATTATATTATCGGTATTGTGACAGCAGACGATGTTGATGCAGCTATTCATTCGCTTAAAATGACTAATTTATATGAGTATATAGATTTTTTAAGTGCAGAGGATGGAATCAATAAACCTAAACCTAATAGTGAATGTTATCATTTTTTTAAAGATAAATTCTTACTGAATGATGAAGAAGTTTTAATGGTAGGTGACACGTTAACAGACATTCGATTTGCACGAAACTGCCATATTGAAGTAGCCGGGGTTCTTTCTGGTGCATGCAGTAAGGAAGATCTAGAAGGAAAAGCAGACTATATTATAGATAGTGTTAAAGATATTCAAAAGATTTTATAGCACAAAAAAACAATGACAATATTGATACACAGAAGGTGAAAAGGATGAAATTAGGATTAGAAACGGAAACCTATCATTTACTTTTTCAAAATGGTCGAATGGATATTTTTGATTTCATTAGAAAAACAGCGGAACACGGTTTGGATGGGGTAATGATTAATGTCATTGCTTATCCCGGCGATAAATTTTTACATCCTAAGTGGGGTGCTCTTGGCGGTGCTGAACCTGATCATTTAGAGAAGGTGCGTAAAGAAATTGAAAAGTATGGATTATACGCAGAGATTGACGCAAGAGGAACAGAACCGGGGCATTTATCAGAGGTAATTGAAGTAGCACATAAAATTGGAGCAGATGTGATTCGGACGTATTGCTGTCCAGGGAAATATGATAAAGAATTACTAGATCAAGCACCAAACAATATAAAAAAAGTTGTGCCACTTCTAAAAAAATATCGCATTAAATTAGCTGTTGAAAACCATGAGGAAGAAATAGCTGACGAAATTATACAAATTGTAAATGAAGTAAACAGCTATTGGGTAGGAGCACATTGTGATTTTGGAAATTCAATGATGGCATGGGAAGACCCGGTGGAAGCAGCAAGAAAGCTTGCTCCGTATACGTATACAACCCACTTTAAAGATCACATTATCATCGAAGCAAAAGATGGTTATAAAGTGTGCGGTGTTCCGGCAGGACAAGGAAATATCGATTTAGACGAAATCTTTAAAATTATGATGGAGCATTCCCCGTTAACAAGAATTAATATTGAAATGTGCTACCCTTATGTAGCTCGATTTAAAAGGGAAAAAGGTACAGGAGGTATTTTTGAAGTAGGAGAAGGGGCGTTTAAAGTGGAGAATCCTCCATTTGATCGAAATGTGATCGAGCCAGAAAATTATTACTATCCTCCTGAAGAACATTTAGAAGAGCTAATCGAAAAACAAATTCAAGGTGCTGAGCAATCGATTAAACATGCATTAGCGCTTAGAGATAAGTATTGTAGATAACGTCAATTTTTAAGCACATCACCCAATAATTAGGAATCAAAATTGTTAAAACATATGCAATGTCTATAAGTTGATTGGAGTGGAGGCTGGGCGACTCCATGGGGATCAGCGTCACAGATGAGACCCTGCAGCGAGCAACGCGAGTGAAGCGGCTCATCGGACGCCCCCAGGAAAGCGCCCAGCCGGAACGGAAATCAACCCAACATTATGGTAATGAGCTAATCTTCACTTGAAAATCACAATATTAGGAGGCAATGATGGCTCAGCTATTATTCGAACATATTTATAAAAAATATGATAATGATACAACAATCGTAAAAGATTTTAACCTAGAAGTGAATGATGGAGAATTTATCGTTTTTGTAGGACCTTCAGGATGTGGAAAATCGACGACATTACGTATGATTGCAGGTCTTGAAGAGATTACAGATGGGGACTTTTATATTGATGGAAAGCGTATGAATGATGTTGCACCTAAAGATCGAGATATCGCAATGGTCTTCCAAAATTACGCTCTTTATCCACATATGACGGTATTCGATAATATGGCATTCGGTTTAAAACTTAGAAAGTATAGCAAAAAAGAAATTGAAGAACGTGTAAAACATGCAGCGGAAATCCTTGGGCTTGAGCAATATTTAGAGCGAAAACCTAAAGCACTTTCCGGTGGACAACGTCAGCGTGTGGCATTAGGACGTGCGATTGTTCGGAATGCAAAAGTTTTTTTAATGGATGAGCCGTTGTCAAACCTAGATGCAAAGCTACGTGTTCAAATGCGTGCTGAAATTTCGAAATTGCACCATCAGTTGCAAACAACAACTATATATGTTACCCATGACCAAATCGAAGCGATGACGATGGCTTCTCGTATTGTTGTGCTTAAGGACGGCATCATCCAACAAGTGGGTACACCTAAAGAAGTTTATGATAAACCTGCAAACGTATTTGTAGGAGGTTTTATTGGCTCTCCTGGAATGAATTTTTTCAAAGGAACATTAACAGAAAGTGCTTTTATAGTTGGCGATTGGAATCTTCAGGTGCCAGAAGAGAAGCTGGAGTTCTTTAGAAATAACGGATATATGAATAAAGAAATTATCTTAGGTATACGCCCAGAAGACTTCTATAATGGTCAAACACCTTTAGACTTATCTTATCAAACGAAAGTAACCGTCAATATTGAAGTATCAGAATTAATGGGATCAGAAACTTATCTCTATTCGAAAAATGCTGGTCAATCCTTCGTTGCACGCGTTGACTCCTCAACAGATGTGCAAAACCAATCAAAGATAGACCTTATGTTGAATATGGAGAAAGCTCATTATTTTGATGCTCAAACTGAAAAAAGAATAATTTTATAGGTCATCATTATTGGAATAGATTCCTATATAAAGATATAAAAAAGAGATTTAGGTTTAGATCTAAATCTCTTTTTGCTTTATCAAACACTACATTACTACTATTGTACATAATGATTTTATCCCGAAATAACTGGAAGTAAATTATTGAATAAGACCCCTACGTAAAGCTTAGGCTAAACGAATATAATCTTGAACATTAAACTCACTAATCCCAATAGAAATATGTTTTCCATGTACTTTTTTTGTTCCTTAATTAGAAGTTTTGTCGAAAAAAACCTGCTATTTAATAAAAGTAGTATGATTTATTTTATTAGAACAAAATATGTGATTTAAGATTATTTTGAAAGGAGTTTCCTCATAGAAAAAGAGATTCTATATCTTATAACATGCTTAATAGAAAAGATAACGAATCAAGCCATATTATCCTAATAGGCAAAGTAATAAGCAAAATTATATGTAAGCGCAAAAAAATAAAAAGTAAGCGAGGTAGTCTATGGGCTTTTTCAAAAAGAAAAGTAATTCTAAATTACATTCCAATTCTATTTCAACTAGCCAAATGCTAAAGACAAGTTCAGCAATCGAATTAAAAACAAATCTTCAAGAAAATTTACAAAGAATAAAAGATTCCCTTGGGAAAAGCTCGGATATTATCATTCGAGAAATTCGAATTGGAAAAGATGAAACAATAAAAGCCGGTATTATCTATACAGATGGATTAACCGATACAGCTTCATTACAAAATTTCATTTTAGAAACGCTCATGCTAGATATCGAAGGGACCGAATTACAGAAAAAGCTATCTCCTGAACAAAATCTTATTAGCGTATTAAAAGATTTTGCCATGACAGTAGGAGAAATAAAAGAACTAACTAATTTTGAAGAGCTTCTTACTGGACTATTATCGGGTGATACGATTATTTTAATCGATGGATATGTCCAAGGTTTAATCATTTCCAATAGGCATTGGGTTGAGCGTGGGGTAACGGAAGCAGCGGCCCAGGTGATAGTAAGAGGACCCCGCGAAGGATTCTCCGAAAATTTGCGTGTAAATACCGCCTTAGTTCGTAGAAGACTGAAAGACCCAAATCTTTGGATGGAATCAAAAGTTATTGGAAAACGCACGAAAACGAATGTTGCCATGATGTATATCAAAGGAATTGCAAATGACAAAATAGTGAAAGAAGTCCGTTTGCGTTTGGATAAAATAGATATTGACTCAATTCTTGAAAGTGGAAATATCGAGGAATTAATTAAGGATGAACCATATTCACCTTTTCCAACCATACTTAATACGGAACGGTCGGATGTAGTAGCTGCAGAATTATTGGAAGGAAAAATAGCTATTTTTGTAGATGGAACACCATTTGTCCTAATTGTTCCAGCAATATTCATTCAATTTTTTCAATCTTCAGAAGACTACTATCAAAGTGCTGATATTGCAAGTCTTATTCGGCTCCTTCGTTTTTTTGCATTTGCGATTTCAATGCTTGCACCTGCAATATTTATTGCGGTCACAACTTTTAATCATGTAATGCTACCTCCTGGACTTCTTATTAGTCTGGCAGCTCAACGAGAAGGTGCTCCATTTCCGGCATTTGTTGAAGCAATTATAATGGAAGTCACCTTTGAAATCTTGCGTGAAGCAGGTTTAAGAATGCCACGAAGCATTGGTTCAGCCATGTCTATTGTAGGGGCATTTGTAATTGGAACAGCAGCGGTGGAAGCAGGCATAATCTCTGCTGCGATGGTAATCGTGGTTTCAATAACCGCCATTTCTAGTTTCGTTTCTCCAACTTACAACTTAGCTATCTCTGGCAGGATTCTACGCTTTGGATTTATGGCAATAGCTGCTTCTTTTGGTTTATTAGGAATTACGATTGGTTTAATCGCTCTACTTCTGCATTTATGCAGTTTGCGTTCTTTTGGAGTGCCTTATATGTCTTCACTAGGTCCATTTAATCTTTCCGATCAAAAGGATGCATTTATTCGTTTGCCTATTTGGAGATTTTTTACTAGACCGCATCTAATCAGTCAACAAAATATTTTTAGGCAACAAGACTCAGCCTCTGCAAAACCAGAACCATCAAAAGATAAGGAGTCTGAAGGGGGTTAAACGATGAAAAAGTGCATGTTTGTTTTCCTGATTCTTATCCCCCTTCTTACGGGGTGTTGGGACAAGAGGGAATTAAATGAGCTTGGTATTATGTTGGCAATGGGAATCGATAAAGTAGAAGATGAATACAGAGTAACTGCTCAAGTGGTTGTACCTTCGGAAGTATCCATGAAAACAAGTACTGGACGAACACCAATCATCCTGTATCAGGAGAACGGAGAAACGGTATATGAAGCCTTACAAAAAATTACAAAGGAGTCGCCCCGAGAAGTATATACTGGACATCTTCGAATGCTTGTGCTTGGTGAGGATTTAGCTGAAGAAGGCATTGCCAAATCCATAGAGTTATTGTCAAGATATTGGGAACTTCGATCTGATTTCTATGTTGCTATTGCTAAGGATAAGACCGCAGAGGAATTGCTAAATGTCAGAACAACGATTGAAAATATACCCGCCAATGAAATGTTTAACGCGCTTAAAACGCCAGAAGCTACCTCGACTTCAACAAACGGCTTTACATTAGATGAGTTGATAGCCAGTCTTACAAGTGCTGGAAAGGAATCTGTATTAACAGGGGTTCTAGTAAAAGGAGAATTAGAAAAGGGATCCAATAAACAGAATGTGGAATCGATTACTCCTTCTGTGCAAATTAAATATGATGATTTAGCAGTGTTTAAAAAAGATAAACTGGTGGGCTGGTTAACTGAACGCGAAAGTAGAGGATATAATGCCATCCTCAACAAAGTGCATAATTCTGTAACTGCTATATCTTGTCCTAAAGGGGGAAAAGCCACTTTAGAGATTATTCAATCGGATTCTAAAATGAAAGGCAAAATGAACAAAGGTAAGCCTGAAGTGGATATCAATATTAAAGTAAAAGGAAACGTTGAGGAAGTAGGTTGTCAAATTAATCTTAATGACCAAAAATCAATTGTTGAGCTAGAGAAAAATACTGAAAAACAGTTAGAAAAGACCATTAAGCTGACCATTGAAACGGCACAAAAACAATATAAGTCAGACATATTTGGATTTGGTGAAGCCATTCATCGATCTAATCCGAAAGAATGGAAAAAGATCAAAAAGCAGTGGGATGAGGAATTCCCTGAGATGACAGCGAATGTTAAAGTAGACGTAAAACTTGTACACACGGGTACAGAAGGTAGTTCCTTCTTAAAAAAGATAGAGGTTAAATAATCATGATAAAAACTATGGGAATATTACTGATTGCAGCAGTTATTCTGTGGATTGAAGTTCCACCTCTCTTGGAAAAAAAATATAAAAAAGAGTTGCTTGTATTTTTAATTCTTCTTGCAATTGGGGTAGGTCTAAGTATTACACTTTTTGGATTTGAAAAATCTATTCCAAATCCTTTTGATTTACTCACTTTTATTTTTAAACCACTTAATGACTTAATTTCTCTTTTGTTGAAATAATAGCACAGTGTAGAGGGGAAGGTATGATATGAATGATGCAAGACGTTAAAATAAATTCGTACCAATTTCTAGTGTTAGTTATTTTATTTACGATTGGTACGAGCATCTTAACTGTACCATCAGCATTAGCAACCGACGCAAAGCAAGACGCCTGGATTTCCACTATAATTGGTACAGGAATCGGTTTATTAGTCGTATGGCTATTCATCACTATAGCAAATTGGTTCCCCGACCTCACTTATGTCCAAATCATTGAAAAACTATTTGGAAGATGGATAGGTAAAGCCATTTCTGCTTTTTTTGTATTTATAACTCTTCTTTATGCTTCAGAACTTTTGTATTATTTTGGGATATTCCTAAACATCCATATGCTGCCGAATACTCCAATGGTAATCCTTAATATTCTTATGGCGTGGATTGTGGTGATGGGAGTCCGTCTTGGATTGGAAACCTTCGCTCGTACAGCAGAAATCCTAATTGTCGTGTTCTTCGTCTTTTTTTTCATTTTAGTAGTGTGTATTTCACCTGAAGTAAAGTTTGAAAACATACAGCCTGTATATGAGATGGGGACAAAAAAGATCGTTCAATCATCTATTTTTTATGTTATAGTATCTTCGGTAAATGCCGTTGTTCTCTTAATGATTTTTCCTTCTTTTGTTAATAAAATAAAACAAGGTAAAAAAACTTTTTTAATTGGAAACTTAATAGGTGGTATCGTCATCATCGTTATTACATTTTTATGTGTTACAGTATTAGGCGCTGATAAAACTGCAGGAGAGATTTATCCAAGCTATGAATTGACCAAAAAGATAAATATCGGGAATTTTATACAGCGTATTGAGGGATTGATGGCATCACTTTGGATTATCACTCTCTATTTTAAGACGACCCTTTATTTTTACGTTTCCGTTTTAGGGATGGCGCAAATTCTGAATTTGAAAGATTACCGCCCTTTAACATTACCGTTAGGCATGATTGCTGTTATCCTTTCTCTTGTGATTTATCCTAATATCGTCTACCTAAACCATTTTGACGAAACAACGGGTAATTCTTTAACATTATCAATCGGACTTTTTTTACCTCTATTGTTGGTTGTCGTATATGCAATACGAAAAATATTGAAATTGAAATAAACGAATAGATAATTATTTTGAAAAATCTATGGATAAACCTTTAATGGGACTAAAAATATAGGTAGAAACTCTATAATACATAGAGAAGGAAACATTGAATGGACGATTTCCAGATTCCTTTTTAGAACAGAATTAAATAACTTTATATCACTTTACAAAACCATCTTTCTATTAGGAAAAGCTAAAAAACAGCTTGTGAAATTTTACTCACAAGCTGTTTTAAATTATATTTTGAAGATAAAACCTTTAGTCTATATAATTCATCATGTTTTATTCTATTATCTCGACTTTTGTTTAAATCATTTTTTAATGTGTTATCCCAACTATTTGTAGCTTTACATGTGAAAAATTCAGCAGCACTCATTTTAAATAGTTTTATACGGGATTTGTAATTGAAAGGCTTTAAAAGCTCCGGGATATTTTTAATATAATGGTTGCTTTTTGCATGTGGATTCGAATGGTGGCATGTATATCTTCTTCTACGACAGGGACATTCATAGAAATCCAATTCACACGTTCATTTTTATTTTGATTTTCCGTTTCAGGTGATAATCTGCTCAGCCAGTAATATAGCCGATGAACCGGTGAATGTCTTTTGTTAAATTTTTGTTAGCACAATACCAGCTAGTGCGGATATAACCCCGATGACTTGATACATTTTTAGCCTTTCTTTATATAGCCAACAGCTACCGAGAACGACAACTAAACAACTTAAACTAACGATTGGGAATACAATACTCGCTACTCCTGTATCAAGAGCAAAAAAGTAGCTACAATAACCTACAACACTAATGCATCCAATAATTGACCCGAATTTCAGCTCGGTACGCTGCCATTTTTCCTTCATAATAAAGCTATTAATGATTAAATAAGTCGCACCGCCACCATACATACAAACAAGCGTATTGATTGAATCAATATGTAAATGCGAAGACGTCTTCATAAGCACACCGAGTACACCAAACGATACAATTGATAATAAAACGCGGTACATCCATGGCTTATAATCCGTTTTAACACCACTTCCTGGTACATATTGGATGATAACTGCAGAAACAAGCATAACAATAATGCCAATCCACTGAATTAGTGTAATATGCTCGTGGAAAATAAGTGCCGCACTTAATATTGGAATAACCGTATTGGCGCTAATAAGCGGCGAAGTTAAACTCGCAGGTCCTTTTTCAAACGCCTTTGACATTTGAATATTACCGTTTGCATTCAATATTCCGATGACCGCACCTAATACAATTGTTAATCCATTAAATGATGCAAACCCTACGACTGTTCCATAGCCAAACATTAATAAAAACGCGATAAGATAAAAGAAAAACTGCATATGCACTTTTGATAGTCCTTTTCCTGACGTGATCTTAAAAATCATATTATTGATTCCAAAGCAAAACATCGTCAGTATTGCTGCTACAATCCACATTTAAAATCCTCCTCTCCCTTTGATAGAATTATTTTAATATAAATTTCTAGCATTTCAAATGATTATTACAATTATAAAAGAAACTTTTTATGAAATCCGTAGCTTACTTTCATAACGAGAATCTCCTATCAAATTATTTCATTATTATTGTAAAACATCTAAAAAAGAATACCTATTAATTACGAATTTTAGTTAGTGATTGTAGAAAGTATCCTTCCATTGAGTAGAGTGAAACTTAAAAAATTGCAGACGATGAGCAGAATCAACTCTTCCAATGCCTGTTCGCTACAACCATTATAAATTGCTTTTACTAACAAAATCCCTCGGTATTAGATCAAAGGAAGTTGACACTATGTCTGAAACAGAAAAATTTACTAGTATCTTGTTCATTTTAACGATTTTTTGAAATATAAAACAAAATATAGAAAAATAGTCTCAAAAAAAGTATAATTTCCTTCGGTGGGTAAAATACACCATAAGTCATGGGAGGCTGTTGATTTTGAGCACTATTATAACTACACAAGTTTTGAATGAAAAAGCTGTTTTATCTGCACTTGAATTAAACTTAGCGATGATAGAGTTTAATTTAGAAGGAGAAATAATTTGGGTTAATAAAAACTTTTCAAGCACTTTAGGATATGAAGTTAATGAAATGAAAAATATGAGGCATAAACAATTATGTACTGAAAAGTTTAAAAACAGTAAAGAATACGAAGTATTATGGGACAACCTTCGTAAGGGAATAAAATTTCAACAAAAAATGCAGAGAGTTGGTAAAAAGGGGAATTTACTATGGCTTGAAGCTACCTATATTCCAGTTCTAAATGACGAAAGAAATGTAAGTCATGTTTTAAAGATAGCCACTGATATTACAGAGCGTGAAAATAAAACAAGAGATGTTATATCTCAATTAAATGATATGTCTACAGAGTTAGGTAATTTGGTTGTTTCTAAATCTAATGAAAATATACTAACTCTTCAATCTCTAAAAGAAAACACAAAGTTAATAAGTGAAGTATCTAAAACAATAAGATATATAGCTTCTCAAACAAATTTATTAGCATTAAATGCAGCCATTGAGGCCGCAAGAGCAGGAGAACATGGGCTTGGATTTTCAGTTGTAGCAAATGAAGTCCGTAAATTAGCCAATAATTCTGATGAGTCTATAAAAAATGTCAACTCTTATGTGGAACATATTACGAATGAAGTAACGAAAGTTAGTGATATCACTGAAAATTTACAAAGATTAGTTGAAGAAACTCAATTGAAAATTAATAATATTACGGATGAATTTAAAAATATGGAATGATTTTATTCATTACCGAAACGGCTTGAAAAAACGACTATTTATATACAAAAAATATACATCTCCATCCTAAGTGGTATATACCGAATGCGTAAATTATCCTTACACATGAGTGGTAGTACATACATCACCTGAATGCTTTATTTAAAAATATTGATATTTGAAACCTACCTGAAATCTTAGTATTAATCAGTTAAGAATGAATGTTTGGTATGTGATTGGGTTGTGCAAAACATTCAGTAATTAAACAGAAATAAGAATGGATATCTCTATGAATGTATATGTACAGAATTATAATTTTTATCCCTTTCGTTGATACGAAGGGGTTTTTGTATATTTGTGCAATTGTACATAAAAAAATATTGCACTTTTATTTTAATAACCTAACTTTCGAACTCAGAAAAAATGTACTTTGTACTAGCTTAAAATATCAGAGGCATTTCAAAAAAGGGAAACTGAATATGGAATTCAAGCAACGCCTTGTAAATAACAACTGTTGACAATTTCAAAATCAGGAATATTACCTCCTTATAGGACAGCATTTAGATGTCTTTTTTGTTGAATAAAAAGAGACAGAGTGACTCCTTACTCCATTTCTCCTTCTTCAACCTCTTTCAATGTCAAAAATTTTTCGAAACCCTTGTTACTAGAGCGTACACTTCTGTTGTTATCGATTTTTTAAACGAGCGTCGCTCAAAATAACAAAAATGTAACGTTTATGAAATATAAATCAACCGATACTATGAATGAAAATGTATAAAATAAATTACATAAACGAATAAGGATTAAAGCATTTTTTTATGGAAAAAGGAGAGATATAAATGCGAAATATATTAAGTGTAGAAAAAATAGAAAAATATTATGGTAATAAGGATAATGTCACAAAAGCTATAGATAATATTAGTTTTAAGGTAGATGAGGGAGAATTTGTTGGGATTATGGGGCCCTCAGGAAGTGGTAAAACTACATTACTTAACTGTATATCAACTATTGATAATGTTTCTACGGGGAAAATAATAATAAATAATAGTGACATTACTAGATTAAAATCAAAGTCACTTGATAAGTTTAGACAAAATGAATTAGGGTTTATATTTCAGGACTTTAATTTATTAGATACTCTTACCGCTTATGAAAATATTGCCTTGGCGTTAACAATAAAAGGTGAGGATAGTTCAAAAATTGATGACAAAATAAAATCAGTAGCAAAATATTTAGACATTGAACAAGTATTAAGCAAATACCCTTATCAAATGTCAGGCGGACAAAAACAAAGAGTTGCTTCAGCAAGAGCTATAGTAACAGATCCATCTATAGTACTTGCAGATGAACCAACTGGAGCGTTAGATTCTAAATCAGCTAGATTATTACTTGAAAGATTTGAAAATCTAAATAAATCTTTAAACGCTACAATTCTTATGGTTACTCATGATGCATTTACAGCAAGCTATGCCCGTAGAATTCTTTTTATTAAAGATGGGAAAATCTTTAGCGAGTTGATAAGAGGGAATGATTCTAGAAAAGAATTCTTTAATAAAATTATGGAAGTGATATCCCTTCTTGGAGGTGACGATAATAATGTATTCTAAGATTGCTGCCCGCAATGTAAAGAAAAGTTTTAAAGATTATGCGATCTATTTCTTAACATTAACACTAGCTGTTTGTATATTTTATAGCTTTAACTCAATAGAATCACAAAAGGCATTTATGGAAATTGAATCTTCAGGTGCAGATTATACGTCTACTTTAATGAAAGCTATGTCAAATGTATCCGTATTTGTATCCTTAATATTAGGTGGTTTAATCTTATATGCAAATAATTTCTTAATCAAAAAACGTAAAAAAGAATTAGGGATATACATGACTTTAGGTATGGGGAGAACAGACATATCTAGAATATTAGTAACAGAGACATTACTAGTTGGCGTTATTTCTTTAATGAGTGGACTTATACTTGGCATTGGCGTCTCACAGGGATTATCTACATTTACATTAAAGTTATTTGATTTGCCCATTTCTGAATATCAGTTTGCAGTTTCAACAGGTGCAATAGGTAAAACTGTTTTATACTTTGGAATCATGTTTGTACTTGTCATGTTATTTAATATACGTGTTGTTTCTAACTACAAAATAATTGATTTGTTAACAGCAGATAGAAGAAATGAAGAGATAAAATTTAAAAACCCTATTTTATATTTTGTAACATTTATTTTATGCGTAGTATCACTTGGATTTTCATATCAATCTGTAATAAAGATAGGGTTGGATTATAAAAACCCTATGTTCCAACTGTCTGTAATTATGGGACTATTAGGTACATTGATGTTTTTCTTTAGCTTATCTGGATTTATCTTATTTGTTGTAAAGAAAAATAAAAAAGTTTATTTTAAAGGTTTAAATATTTTTATCATCAAACAATTAAATAGTAAGGTTAACACAAATTTTATATCCATGTCTTTAATCTGTATTATGCTATTTATTACAATGACGGTTTTATCTACAGGAATAAGCTTTAAAAGAAGTATAGACGCAGAAGCTAAAGAAGCAACACCATTCGATGCTAGTATAATATTGGTAAATGAAGATGGAAATTACAAGATAGAAGACATATTAAATACAGTTAATTTTAAAATAAGTAATAACGAAAAATATGTATCTTATAATATATATCGAACAGGAATGAAAATTGGTGACTTTTTAACAAAAGAAAATACACCTGTAACGAATTTCGATGTGGATTTCATTAAAGTATCTGATTACAATAAAATTTTAAAATTTAAAGGTGAAAAAGAAATCCATTTAAATAACAATGAAGTTTTTCTTTCAAATGATAGCCGGTTAGTTAATCCTATAAATGAAAGATTAAAAAATAGCAATAAAATAAATATTAAAGAAAAAGAATATCTAATAAAAAATTCTGAAGCTAAACAAGAAAACCTTCAAACTTTTTATGGGCAATCTAATCCATTCACAATCGTTATAAATGATGAGTTTTTATCAGGCTACAAAATTAGTACATCCGTAATTAATGTAAATTATTTAGGTGGAAATAGAGAAGAATATAATAAAAAATATGATAGTTTTCAAGGTGACTTTTATGATAAAGTTCCAAATTTAAATTTCAAAATTATAGCAGGTATGTCAAAGGATACTGTTTATGCAGATAGTAAGGGATTGACAACTACCATACTATTTATTGGGATATATGTAGGTATTGTATTTTTAATAACGTCTATGGCTGTATTAGCTCTTCAACAATTATCAGAAGCTAGTGATAGTATAGAGAGATATAAATCTTTAATGCGAATTGGTGCAAACAGACAAATGATAGACAAAACAATTTTTATTCAAACTTTAGTCTACTTTAGTTTACCAGTTATTCTTGCCTTAATTCATTCAGTAATCGGAATTTATGTAGTCAATAATTTTATAAACTCGTATCAAGAAACAGATATTAGTTTTTCATCGCTCATGACTGCATTATTCTTTATTGCAATTTATTCAGGATATTTCTACACAACCTATATCGGGTATAAAAATATTGTAAAAAGTAATACTTGATATATTATGATCATTAAGGCTATTACATCTTGTTACTGAGATGTAATAGCCTTATATTCTATATAGGGAGGGGAAAATCATGAAAAAAATCATTCTTATTGAAGATGATGAAATGATAAGAGACGAATTACAAAATTTTTTAAAAAAGTATGGATATGAAGTAAAGGCCCCCATAGATTTTAATCATATTATCGAATATGTAAAAAATGAGAATGCCAACCTTATATTACTAGACGTAAATCTGCCAGTATTCGATGGCTATTATATTTGCAGAGAAATACGAAAAACTTCAGATGTTCCAATCATAATGGTTACAAGCAGAGATAGTGATGTAGATGAACTAATGAGTATGAATTTAGGAGCAGATGATTTTATAACAAAGCCGTATAATACAGAAATATTACTAGCTAGAGTTACGAACATGTTAAGAAGAACGTATGGAGGCTTAAAGACGAATAACATCTTAAATTATAAAGACTTTAATTTGAATCTTTCGAATGCAACGGTTACGTATCAAGACAAATCTTTAGAGCTAACTAAAAATGAAGTTAAAATACTCTCATACTTAATAAATAACCGCGGTAATATTGTAAAAAGGGATTCACTTATGGAACACTTATGGAAATCAGATTATTTTGTGGATGATAGCACCTTATCTGTTAATATGAATAGATTAAGAAAAAAGCTTGAAGAGATAGGTATAGAAAATCCAATAGAAACAAGAAGAGGGTTAGGGTATATAATGCCATGAGTACAGGTGAATTTATTAAAGACAAAATGGTAATAATAGTATCTAATTTGGTGCTATTTATTATATTAGCAGGTATATTGATTACTGCGAGTGTTAGTTCCATTATAATATACTTTACCTTTTGTGTTTGGTTTTTTCCATTAATTTCATATATAACTCTAGAACTTATTAAATGTAAAAGTTATTATAATGAGATCAATGGTATATTAGAAAACCTAGATAAAAAATACCTACTTCCAGAGGTAGTAAAGGAAACAAATTTTATACATGGGGAAAAGCTTAATTCTATACTTAAAGAGATCAGTAGGGACATGCATGAAAATGTAAAATATTATAGGGATATGCAAGCGGATTATAGAGAATATATAGAAACATGGGTACATGAAATCAAGACACCGATCGCTTCTACAAAGCTAATAATTGAAAATAATCAAAATGAAGTAACAAATAAAATAGACTCTCAAATAGATCGAATCGAAGGGTTTGTAGAACAGGTGCTGTATTATTCTCGAAGTAATAATGTCAGTAAAGACTATATTATAAAACCTATCAACCTTGATAATGTGGTAAGAAATGTAATTAAAAGAAATTATAGAGATTTTATTTATAAGAGAATAAAATTAGATATAAAAGCTATTAATGAAACCGTATATAGTGATGGAAAATGGGCTGAATTTATTATTAATCAGATAATAGGAAATTCTATAAAGTACTCAAATAACAAAGAACCAATGATAAGTATTTATTCAATTAAGAAAGCTAACTCAGTCATATTAACCATAGAGGATAATGGAGTGGGGATAATATCAAAAGATATAAATAGAGTTTTTGAAAAAGGATTTACTGGAGAGAATGGAAGGAGATTTAGCAAAAGTACAGGAATGGGCTTGTATCTATGCGAAAAACTGTGCTCGAAATTGGGATTAAAAATTAGTATGGACTCTGAAGAGAATAAAGGAACTAGAGTTACATTAATATTCCCTTTGTCAGATATGGCGACTGTTGAGTCTCCTTTATAACAGAGGTGCTACCATCTTTCTACGTATTTTGGATGAAACCTATAAACAAATAAAAGAAAATTAAAACAAAAAAGAGCTGGTTTTGCCAACTCTTTTTTTGTTTTTGCAATTTTACCTCAAAATCAATCAATTGTTTAATATGTTATAACAGCAGGGTAGTACCACATAGCTATCAAGTTAAGGTTAGAAAAGGTCAGTTTCAATGTTATATAACGATATTGTAAGATTGGCGTAACAATCATTGCTACTACTATTTTAGGAACTTCTGTATAGTTTGTGAGTGAGGAGGAGAGTTACATGCAACCAATTGATTTAAACAAAAGAATTGATACATTAGATTATTTAAGGGGATTTGCTTTATTAGGAATTATATTAGTAAATATTCCAACACTCATGTGGTTTGAACCATCTACAACTGTTGATCTTACGTATTATAGTTTTTTAACGCTTTTTGTGGAAGGGAAGTTTTTCTCCATTTTTTCATTTTTATTTGGTGTAGGCTTCTATATTTTTATTTCCCGTGCAAAAGCTAAAAATGAAAAAGCCTATTTTTTATTCTTTAGAAGAATCATTTTTTTATTTTTATTAGGACTTGTGCATTTCTATTTCCAACCGGGAGAAGCGTTAACCATCTATTCGATATTTGGTCTGATAGCATTACCATTTTACAAAGTTCGTAAAGAAATAAACTTAACTATAGGACTTATATTGTTAGCTGTTACAGCTTATTATGGAAACAAACTTGCTATGCCGTTTCCACTTATTTTACTTGGGTTAACGGCCGGTCAGTATCGAATTTTTGAAAAAATCAATGAAAATCGGAAAAGCTTATTTGCCTTTACAATTATTATGTTCTGTATTAGCATCGGTGGATTGCTGTATCAATGGCATTATTTTCCGGATTCAATATTGAACTATAACAATATGTCAGAAAGTGAAATTAAAGAATATGAGACAAACTCTTTAAAATTTGCCGTAATCGGGATGCAAATTAGCCCATTTGTATCGGCGTTTTATGTGGGACTAGTAATGCTTTTACTGCAACATCCTTTATGCCAATTTTTGCTTTCACCACTAAAAGACTATGGCCGAATGGCTTTAACAAATTATTTAGGACAAACAGCGCTGATTTTAATAATAGCGAATGTCTTTCACCTTAAAATTCAGCTGATTCAATCTCTATGGATTTGCATAGGCATTTACATTTTCCAATTACTAATTAGTAAGCTTTGGCTAAAATTCTTTAGATTTGGTCCAATAGAATGGTTGTTGCGCATGGGCACATATTGGACAGTACCTACAATGCTAAAAACTTCTACTAATTCTAAGAAACGCTCCTAAAGAATTGATAAGAACTTATCAAACTGGGTGATCCGTGCAGCTGAAGATTGGCTTTAGGCACAAAGTCTATTTTTCTATTCTTAAAGCATTCTCATTAACATAACAAAATTGTAACGTTGCTGTTATGGAAATCCATCTCTCAGTTAAAAGACATCTGATAAAGTTATATTTGTAATCAAGAGAAAATGGAGGAACGTTAAGATGAAAAAATATTTAGGCATTTTTGTTATTGGAGTATTAATTATTGGTGCAGTAGGATATAAAGTAATTCCCGGTTTATATGAAAAGGCGACAGCAGAAGAATATTATGTACAGATCCAGGGTAATGAAGATAAACAACAGCATCCAACAAAAGATGAGTATAAATTAAATGCATTTAATAAAGATGGTGAAAAAACAAAAATTGTTTTTTCTGTATATGATAATGAAACTCCCTTACTACTTCGTGTAAATGTATTAAAATCAACAGATTCTGAAGGAAATCACTTCGTTAAAAATTACGAAAAAGTAAAGGAAACAGAACTACCTGAGAAAGTAAAAGAAAAAATAAAAGAAGATTAAAGAATATTTTTTGTAAGTTATTTTGGTTTATATCAAAATACATACTTACTGAGAGGAAGACAACTGATGAAAAACAGTATAAAGATATTTCTGAGTTCGATAATTATTGCGTCTAGTATGAGTTCTTATAGTTTTGCTGAAGCTAGCCCCCCTGTCCAATCGTTTACCGGAAAAGGTGTAAAAGTGGCCGTGATTGATTCAGGTGTTGATAGAACGCATCCGGATCTTAAGAAAAATTATCTAAAAGGTTATGACTTCGTCGATAACGATAATAATCCAGAAGATACGGAGGGACACGGAACACATGTAGCAGGCATAATTGCTGCGAACGGATCAATGAAAGGAATTGCTCCCGATGCATCAATTCTAGCTTATCGTGTTTTTGATGATCAAAAAGGCGGGGATACCGAGACAATTGTTAAGGCTATTCACCAAGCTATCAAAGATGGTGCACAAATTATTAACTTATCTTTGGGAGAATCTTATAAAGGCACAGATTCCCCATTAAATAAAGCGGTCCAGGAAGCTATAGCTAAAAATATCACAGTTATAGTAGCAGCAGGAAACGCGGGGCCCGAACAATGGACCGTTAATAGTTTGGCCAGTACACCTGAGGCAATTACTGTAGGAAATATAAAGCAGCAGGGTATGAGTAATACTGTGCTGCACATTCCTGGTATGCAACAAGATATCGAATTTCACCCATTATTTGAAGACCAAGTTTTGAACCCAGGGAAACATACCGTTGCATATTTGCAAAACCTAAATTTAGATACTATTAAAAAGCAAAATGATCTGAAAAATAAAATTGTGATCATCGACCATATTGATGAAGAGCAATTTGAGGATTCTTTACAAGAACTTCAAAAAAGAGGTGTAGAGGCTATCTTTGTACCTAATGAAGATAGCACGGAAACGGTGGAAATGACTACACATTTGTACAATACAGATACAACGAACACAACGAACAACAATGCATTTCCTATACCAATGAGTTTCAATTCAAAAACAGAAATAGAAATGTTAATTAAAGCAGCTAAAGAACAAAAAACGGTTACCATTGTACAGGATACAGAGGCACGAATTTCATCTAGTAGTTCTAATGGTCCTACTGTAGGGTCTTGGCAAATTAAACCTGATCTAGCTGCACCTGGGACAAATATTGAGAGTACAGTCCCATTAAATTTTGAATTTAACTCTCCGGACGTTAAGCCGTCTGAAAAGGAAGGATATGCTATTATGTCTGGAACGAGTATGGCTGCTCCATATGTTGCAGGCGCAGCAGCATTACTTAAACAAGCACATCCAGATTGGTCACCTTATGAAATACGTGCAGCTCTTACGA
The DNA here is from genome assembly GCF_050279145.1 of Lysinibacillus sp. NPDC094177. Taxonomy (NCBI): domain Bacteria; kingdom Bacillati; phylum Bacillota; class Bacilli; order Caryophanales; family Bacillaceae; genus Lysinibacillus; species Lysinibacillus sp. NPDC094177. Next base: position 142,087 of record NZ_JBNNTW010000003.1, read on the forward strand.
GTACTACCAAGCTAATTAAAAACCGACAAGGTCAAGTCATAACTCCGTTAGCACAAGGATCTGGAGAAATTAATGTCGAAAAAGCTTTGAAAGCTGAGATATTACCATTGACTAACAATTTAAACTTCGGTCTTTTACATGCGAATACCGGTACTAAAAACGTTGTCAGAAAATTAAGAATTGAAAATGTATCCAATTACAGCCGCACCTTAGTTACGAAGAATCAATTGTTAGAAGGGAAAGTGGAGCTGCAAATTCCTAATCATATCACAATTCCTGCCCGTCAAACGATTGAAGTTCCTGTTAAGTTAAAGGTAGATACTTCTCTAGCGATAGATAAACATATAGGAATGATTTCTTTAGGACAAGGTGAAGAACAAATGAATATTCCATATATGGTATCCGTAGATCCTAAAGATTATCCATATTTATCAGTCGAAGGAAAAGAGGAGATTTCATTTAATAAATTTCCTTATGTGTTCGAATATTATACGCCATTTTCGCCAAAGCAACTAACAATTTCAATTAAAGGATATACAGCTGACAATCAACCCTTGTCGTCTGTCTTAATAGAAAAAAAGAATCCATCTAAAGGGTATCAGCAATTTAAATGGTATGGGAAGGATAAGAATAAAAATACGATACCGAAGGGTTCCTATGAATTAGTTATTGTGGCTAAATACAATGGGCAATCGTATCAGGTATCACAACCGTTGACAATTAATTAAAAATTCGGTTATGTGCGAAAATCCGCCAAGAGATAAACAGTGATATCAAAATATGGGGGAAATTATGTGGTATCTAATAATTTCTGTAATACAAGATGATACACTGAAAAGTTGGAATCTGTTTTTGAAAACACTCCTGATAAATGGGAAGATAATAAGCTTTATCGAATGACACATATTACATGTTTAAATGCTTAGCTATAGTTATTTGGTAATAAAGTGATAAATGATAATTGCTTAGTTAAATCAAAGTAGCCTAATTCCGTCAAAATTGCACAAATTTTAATGAAGCTAGATGAAATTGATTGGCTTGCGACTGGAGTTATAAAATATTTGAAGGGTGCCTCTGATACAAAGATTTTAGTAAGTGATATTTTAAATTGTTTAAAGTAAAATAGTAGTAAGGTATTTCACAATAAACTCAACTAATCTGATTAGTTGAGTTTTATGTTTTTATATAAAAAGCTACTAAAATATTTTAAAGAAGATGTGATGATTATGGGGAAAATCGCTATTTTAGCAGAGAAACCATCTCAAGCAAGAGCTTATGCAGAAGCTTTTAAAATTAAACAAAAAGAGAAAACATTTATTGAATTGGAACCTTGTTCTACTTTTCCAAAAGGTGCAGTAATTACTTGGGCAGTTGGTCATCTTGTTGAATTAAAGGAACCAAAAGAATATCAAAAGGAATGGGATAAATGGTCGCTTGGATCATTACCTATCATTCCACAAAAATTTGAAGATAAAGTTGTCTCAAAAATGTATTCACAATTTAATGCTGTAAAAAAAATCTTTAGTGATCCGCAAGTAACAATGATATATAACTGCTGCGATAGTGAACGTGAAGGTTCAAATATATTCTACTCACTTTTAAAAATGACGAAAGTAAATAAGGCTGTTAAACGATTATGGATCAATTCATTAGAGGTTGAGGAAATTCGAAAAGGTTTTAATAATATGCAAAGTAATGAGCGTGATCTGCTCATGTACCAAGAAGCAAAAACACGTCAAATTAGCGATTGGTTAGTAGGCATGAACTGTAGTCGCCTATATACGCTACTTTTACAAAAAAAAGGCTTTAAGGGTAGTATCTCTATCGGACGTGTGCAATCGCCAACCGTATATTTAATTTATAAAAGACAACAGGAAATCGAACATTTCAAGCCTGAAAATTTTTATGAAATTGAAGGGATTTTTAAAGCACAAAATGGTGTATATAAAGGGAAAGCAAAGTTAAAAACAAAAGAGCGTGGAGAGGCTGTGCAATTATTGCAACAACATGGGGTTGAACCGATGGATACAGGTTTAATTACGAGTGTATCGAACAAAACGAAACGTATTGCACCACCCAAACTACATGCGTTATCAACATTACAAGCAGCCGCCAATAAACGTTGGAAATACAGTCCGTCGAATGTTTTGAAACTTACTCAATCACTTTATGAGAAAAAGCTCGTTTCTTACCCACGTACCGATTCACAACTCATTACACATAACGAGTTTGCCTATTTAAATGAATCATTGGCAAAATATCAGCAGGTCGTGGGAAAGTCATTTAATGCGATAAATCGAGGGAATAACAAACGCTACGTCGACAGTGCCAATGTTGGGGAGCACTATGCTATTATTCCTACGAAAAAAGTGCCGACAGAAAAAGCGTTACAATCCATGAATGCTGATGAACGAAATATTTATTTCGAAATTGTCAATACAACACTCGCCATGTTTCATCAAGATTATGAATACGATGAAAAAACGATTATAACGAATGTCAAAAAATTAGAGTTTAAAACAGTAGGGAAAACAGAACTTGTAAAAGGTTGGAAAGAATTGTTTTCAAGTGAAAAAGAGTTGCAGGAGCGTGAGGAGTCGTTACCTGTCGTATTCCAAAATGAGATGGTACAAAGTAAGATTTCAATACTAGAAGGCAAGACAACGCCTCCTAAGCCTTATACAGAAGGACAACTCATTACGATGATGAAAACATGTGGTAAATCAGTTGAGGATGAAGAAGAAATCGAGGTGCTGAAATCGATTGAAGGTATTGGTACAGAAGCAACTCGGAGTGGCATTATAGAGACGATTAAAAAACATGGATTTATTGAAGTACGAAAAAACATAGTGAGTATTACGCCTAAAGGGGCGCTTTTATGTCGGGCAATTGAAGGGACATTACTCTCAAGTCCTTCTATGACTGCAAAATGGGAAATTTACTTAAATAAAATTGGTCGTGGAGAAGGCTCTGCAAAACATTTTATTGAAAGCATAGGCAAGTTTGTTAATCAATTAATTGCAGAGGTGCCTAAACAGTTAGAGTCACTCACAATTGAAGCTGAGCAGTTTAAACCAGCTGCTGTGAGAGATATTGTGACGTGTCCGACATGTAAAGTAGGAAAAATAGGTTTGCGTAAAAGCTTTTACGGTTGTTCGAATTATAAAAATGGTTGTAAGCAAACATTCCCAGAAAGGCTATTAGGAAAAAAACTAACTGAAAAGAACATTAATGATTTATGTAAGATTGGTAAAACAGCTGTTGTTAAAGGGTTTAAATCAAAGAATGGTAAACAATTTAACGCATCACTCCGTTTGGTAGAAGGAAAAATTGAATTTGAGTTTAATGAAAAGTAAAAGCGGAAGAGATTTATGATCTATTCCGCAAAAAAACTTATTAATTGAATTCGTCATGTAGATGTTTGAAATTTTCTTTTTTCTTTTTTCTTTGTTTTATAGGTGCTTCAGGTCTTAAATTACTCTCTAAATCAGAGTTAATATCCAAATTTTTTTTACTAAATTTACTCACCTTAGATTTTGGATTTTCTACAAGGTGAATAAATAAGCTTGAAACTATTAATTCGTTATAGAGCTGCTTGAAATGAGTAGCTCTATTTGTTTATTTTTTTAATTCAAGTTTTTGTTTCCTTTTTTTAAAAATCGAGTAATTCAGAATAAGTGTCATATAGAATTTGATAAAATGAAATTAAGTCATTTTTAATTGTTCTAGTTTTTGCTTGAATTTTTCATACATAATATCAATACTTGGTAAGGCAATATCCTCATTATCATTAAGGATGTACTTTTTAATACAGGACGATTCAGCTCAGCAATGTATTCTGGTATACGTCTGCTCCAGGTATTCCTACCAATCGAAGTATCTCTTTCAAGTAGGGAGGGTGTTAACTTAATCTTAACTTGATTATTTCTAAACTTCACGTCAGCTTCCATTAATTTCAAATTTTATCAGTAAATTGACTTTTCCGTACCCCGATAATTAATGCTCATGCTTCATGCCTCCATTAACAAGGCTTCAATATTAGCTTTTTGATTCAAATAAAATTCAATTTTTCTTGAAGTAGTTTTAAGTAAATCATAGTTAGCACTTTTAAATTGTGAAGCAATTGTAAATGATATATCTCTCATTAATTTTACTGCTTCACGTATTTTTTTCTAATTCTTTTGAAGAGTCAGTAAGCCTAAAAGAACTTCATAACGCCCTCCATTTTATTAGGACAACCATCTGTTTGATCCTTGCCGAAACAGTGAAAGCGAACAGGTTAGATTTATATCGATACATAGAAAATCTCTTAACGTAGCTGGAGAATATATTATTCAATCGGTCTGTGGAAAATAAATAGCTGTATATTTGATAATAAAATCAAAGATAAATAGCTTATCGTCCTGCGTATCTAGAATTTCTTTTTGTCGGGATATAATTAAAGACAGCGTAAGAAAGGATTCAAAAATAATTTTAAATTTTTTGAACGAAATGAAGCATCGCTGAGTCTAATTAAGGAAGGAGGCGAAAAGGATGGAATTTGATATCGTAAAGCGTGCTGTTCGTGGGGATCATCAAGCGATACTTTCACTTATTGAAATGGATGAAGATATTTTATATCGTATGGCTTTTACATATCTGAAAAATGAACAAGACGCTTTAGACGTGATGCAGGACCTAATTTACAAGGCACTGAAAAAAATGCATACCGTTAAACAGCACGAATATGCCAGAACATGGCTGGTGCGCGTCTTAATCAATTGTTGTAAAGACCATTTACGAAAACGTCAACCAACTGTTTCAATTCAGGAACATCACCAAGTTGAATGGGTCATCTACTCTGATATGGAGCGGTTATTGGAACATTTATCCTTATCTGAGCAGCAACTCGTCTATATGAAATATTTTCAGAAACTAAAAAACAAAGAAATTGCCGAGCTAAATCAAATTCCGGAGGGTACTGTAAAGTCTAAGCTTCATCACATACTCAAGAAGCTTAGAAACTTCGCTGGAGAAAAGGAGGACTGGCTATGAGTAAACTACCGATTGACGTTCCAAAGGAGAAACTTCAACAAGTTAGGATGGATATGTTTCGTAAAGTTCAACGAGAAAAAAGAGCAAAGAAGCGCATTGTTCCGGTTGCAATAGCCTTTTTGCTTTGCTTAAGCCTTTTATTTTCAATTCGTGTTTCTCCTACGATTGCTAGCTATGTTGCAAAAATTCCTGGCTTTCAACAAATTGTATTAGCGGTTGTAAGAGATAAAGGGATAAAAGATATTGTGGACAATGGATACTATGAAGAAATCAATACGACGCAGTCTAAAAATGGTCTATCACTTACATTGCAAGGCGTGATTGCAGATAATTCGGGATTAGTACTTTACTATGACGCAGATGCCTCATTTGATATGTCGGATTTACACTTGGAGGAAGTTCATTTGTTTCAAGGGGACGAAGAAATTGAAGGGGGTTCATTTACCAGTCATCAATCACATCAAACACGCATCTCTTCTTCAGTAGAATATAATTTTTCAGAGCCTTTCGCTTATACTTCAAAGGATTTTAAAGCGGTTTTTCGTTTTAATGAAAAGGATAAGGGGAACATTGAAATGACGATCCCGTTTTCACTACAAAACGAAATCGCAAAAGAAAAAATTATTACTGCGAATCGTACTGTAGATGTCGTTGGTCAGAAATTTACGATTACACAAATTCGCCGTTCTCCACTAAGAACGGCAATCGATATTGAAATAGATGAAGCGAATACGATGCAAATTTTAGCGCTTGATGATATTGCGGTCGAGACGGAAAATGGGGAGCGAAGAGAAGGTATTAAATATGGCTTGTCATTACGTGGTGATATTCGAGACGGCAAATTCACGCTTAATTTACAAAGTAATTATTTCCATGATTCAGATTCACTCAAAATATTAATTGGAGCTGTTCATGCCGTCCCAAAGGGCGAGGATTATATCGAAGTTGATTTTGGCAAAAAAGAAGTACTTACGAAGCCTGATTATTTGGATTGGGATATTTCTGTAACGCAGCAAAGTGTATCATTTGCTGCAAAGAAATGGGATGATAGAATGGCACATTCGTTTCTAAATAGAGCTGTAAAAGCAGATGGCACGACGTTAGAATATAAAGGTAGCTCGTTCTCAGATGATGAACAGTACCTATTTGAGACGGAGAACTTTGAAAATTATGATGGCAAAGCAAAATTATATTTAAGTTATTACTTCAATCCAATTGGAAAAAATATTGAACTGAATATTCCGTTGAAATAAAGTACAGATGTTCAAAAAGGCAATCCTTTTTGAACATCTGTTTTTATATTTACATACTTGTTTTTATCACTGTGTTGTTTCTGCTAAATGAAGAGAGACTTAGTGAGTTTTTGGCTATGATTTTAGAGGAAGAAATGTACTTAAAACTAGCGTGTGCGTTAGTTAAAAAAGGGCTACCAAAAAATAATCAAACTTTATTCCAGACCAACAAATTAAGACTGAGAACAGGCAAAAATGTACATTGTTATTTTGTCATTTACAAGCACACTTTATTGTTGGATTTTTTACAGACAATATGGCAAACTAAATAAGATAAATCTGAACATGATCATCTTTCACTTAAGGGCATAAGCATCTTACGAATAAATTTATTATGTATTGAGTTAGCTATGCCATGCTCCACCAGGGACACTAGTTTATAAAAAATAAAGTTAGCACGCTAACTTATTGGAGGTAGAAAATTGAGCAAAATGAGATCAGTTGGATTAGAGTTGCGCACATTATCACTTCTAATGAGAAGACAACTGGATCAAGCCGCATGTACTACACTAACTAAAAGAGATAACCTTACAGCCATGCACGGTTGGACTATTAGTTATCTTTGCAAAAACCAAGATAAAGATGTGTTTCAAAAAGATTTTGAACGAGAATTTTCTATTCGCAAATCAACAGCATCTAGAATACTAAAATCCATGGAAAGTAATGGATTGATTACAAGGCAAACTGTTCCCTATGATACAAGACTCAAAAAAATTGTCTTAACAGAAAATGCGCTGAAAATACATGAAAGTATCATGACTCGTAGAGCGATGCTTGAACAAAAATTACTAACAGGTATCCCGGAAGAGAAACTTGATGTTTTTTTTGAAGTGATGGATGCCATGAAAAAGAATCTGGAATCTTGATGAAGATGCTATTTTGAATTATTTTCACTATATAGTTAGCATGCTAACTAAATTGAGGAGGACTGCAAATATGTTGAAAATATTTAAATACTTAAAACCAAAAGAATGGACGCTAATCGTAGCTAGTATTGTGTTCATTGTAGGGCAAGTTTGGTTGGATTTGAAGTTGCCTGACTATATGTCCAAAATCACAACCCTTGTACAAACACAGGGCAGTAAAACGAGCGAGATATGGACAGCTGGAGGGAAGATGCTTTTATGTGCCCTTGGCAGTATGATTTTGGCAGTCATTGTGGGCTATTTTGCAGCAAGGGTAGCAACGTCTCTTTCAAAGGAATTGCGAAAAGGAGTATTTAACAAAACTCTATCTTTCTCTATGGAGGAGATTAATGGTTTTTCAATCGCAAGCCTAATTACTCGTTCCACTAATGATATAACGCAAATACAGCAAACTGTTGCAATGGGTCTTCAAGTTATGATCAAGGCTCCTATCCTTGCAACATGGGCTATTTTGAAGATCATGGGGAAAAGTTGGGAGTGGTCAGCGGCAACAGGAGTAGCTGTCATTGTTTTACTTATTTTGATAGGTAACCTAATCATCTTTGTGCTTCCGAAGTTTAAAGTCGTTCAAAAACTGACAGATAATCTTAACCGAGTAACAAGAGAAGGTTTAACTGGTATTCGTGTTGTTCATGCTTATAACGCACAAGGGTATCAGGAAGAAAAATTTGAAAAAGTAAATAACGATTTAACTGATACAAATCTTTTTGTGAACCGCCTTATGGCCCTTATGCAACCGGGGATGGGTCTGATTATGTCAGGTTTAACTCTTTCAATCTATTGGATTGGCGCGCATTTAATTAATAATGCAGCGGGTATGGATAGAATTGGTAAGTTTAGTGATATGGTCGTATTTTCATCTTATGCAATGCAGGTAGTTATGGCATTTATGCTATTATCAATGACATTCATTTTGCTACCGAGAGCAGCAGTATCTGCAGCACGTATTAATGAAGTACTAAATACACCTCAGACAATTATTGATGGAGAAATACAATCGTCTCCTAAGGGGATCGAAGGTGAAATCGAATTGCGTAATGTTAGTTTTAAATATCCTGATGCAGAAGACTATGTTTTAAAGGATATTAGCTTTACAGCGCATAAAGGCGAAACTGTTGCTTTTATCGGTTCTACGGGTAGTGGTAAGAGTACGCTAATTAATTTAATCCCAAGATTTTATGATGTTACTGAGGGAGAGGTATTAATCGACGGCATTAATGTGAAAGAATATGCACAAGAAGCTCTTTATAATAAGCTTGGCTACGTTTCTCAGAAAGCCGTATTATTTTCAGGTACGGTAAAATCTAATGTTGCCTACGGTAATAACGGCCAGAACCCATCAACTGATGAGGAGATCAAAAAAGCGGTGGAAATTGCACAAGGGCAAGAGTTTGTGGAGAAAATGGAAGGCGAATATGAAGCGGCTATTGCCCAAGGTGGTACAAATCTTTCAGGAGGACAAAAACAACGTCTTTCTATTGCAAGAGCAGTGAATAGAAATCCAGAAATCTTTATTTTTGATGATTCGTTCTCTGCCCTAGATTATAAAACAGACCGTCAACTTCGTTCTACTTTGAAAAAAGAGACGAAAGGTGCAACCTCTTTGATTGTGGCACAGCGAATTGGAACGATTAAAGATGCTGATAAAATCATTGTTCTTGATGAAGGTAAAATCGTTGGTGTGGGGAAACATAGTGAATTATTGAAAACTTGCAGCACTTATCAGGAAATTGCCTATTCGCAACTATCGAAGGAGGAGTTGGAAAATGAGTAATACACAAAATAAGCCTCGAAAAGGTCCAGGTGGTCCAGGTGGTCCGGGTCATATGATGGCTCCTGGAGAAAAACCAAAGAATTTTAAAAAGCCTATGGGAAAGTTGATTGCTTATTGTAAACCTTATTTACCAGCGATAATCTTTGCAATTGTTTTGGCAGTTGTAGGAACAATTTTCACGATCATTGGACCCAATAAGCTGAGTGAGATTACCGATTTGATAATGGATGGCATGTCTGGTGAGATTGATATTACGGCAATAGGAAAAATCGGCCTGTTACTTGCTATTTTGTATGGATTGAGCTTTGTATTCAATTATATTCAGGCGTTTATTATGGCTACAATTACGCAGCGAGTTTCCAAAAGGTTACGGACAGATATTTCGAACAAAATCGATAGATTACCATTGAAATACTTTGACTCTACAACCCACGGAGATGTGTTAAGTCGTGTCACGAATGATGTGGATATGATTGGACAGTCTCTAAACCAAAGTATTGGTTCGTTAGTGTCAGCGGGAGTTATGTTCTTTGGATCTTTGATTATGATGTTCTATATTAATGTTACGATGGCTCTTTCTGCCATTGCAGCAACTTTCATTGGATTTGTATTCATGACCTTTATTATATCCAAATCCCGAAAGTACTTCATACGCCAACAGCAGGACCTTGGTAAAATAAATGGCCATATTGAAGAAATCTATTCAGGGCATAGTGTTATGAAGGTTTATAATGGTGAAAAAGTAGCGAAGCAAGAATTTAATGAAATCAATGAAAGTCTATTTAATAGCGCTTGGCGAGCACAGTTTATGTCGGGCATGATGATGCCTCTTATGATTTTTATTGGAAATTTAGGTTATGTTGTTGTTTGTGTAGTAGGTGCCGCACTAACAGTGAAAGGTTCTATTACATTTGGTGTTATTGTTTCATTTATGGTTTATATCCGCCTATTTACACAGCCATTGTCTCAGTTAGCACAGGCAGCTACAAGTTTACAATCAACTGCCGCAGCAAGTGAACGTGTATTTGAGTTCTTACAAGAAGAGGAGCTTAAAGACGAAAGTGATAAGAAAGCCACATTAGATGCCAAAGATGTTAATGGTAATGTAGAATTTAAAAACGTTAAGTTCGGATATACGAAAGAGAAACTTATTATCAAAGATTTCTCTGCTCAAATAAAAGCCGGTCAAAAAGTGGCAATCGTCGGACCTACAGGGGCTGGGAAAACAACACTTGTTAATCTACTCATGCGTTTCTATGAGGTAGACAGCGGGGAAATCATGATTGAGGATGTACCGACTAAGTCCATTACTCGTAAAAATGTTCATGACTTATTTTGCATGGTGCTGCAAGATACTTGGTTATTCGAAGGTACCATTAAGGAAAATATCATTTATAACAAAGAGCATGTAACCGATGAAGAAGTGGTTGCAGCTTGTAAGGCAGTAGGTTTGCACCACTTTATTAAAACGTTGCCGAAAGGTTATGATACAGTTTTAAATGATAATACAAGTTTATCTGTAGGACAGAAACAGCTTATTACGATTGCAAGGGCAATGGTTAAAAAAGCACCGTTGCTTATTTTAGATGAAGCTACTAGCTCCGTTGACACGCGTACTGAAGCACTTATTCAAAAAGCAATGGATAAATTGATGGTTGGCAGAACATCATTTGTTATTGCCCATAGACTTTCAACAATTAAAAACGCCGATTTGATTTTAGTTATGAAAGACGGAGATATTATTGAAAGCGGTAATCATGAAGAGCTGATTGCAGAAAAAGGATTCTATGCGGATCTATATAATAGTCAGTTTGAAGATGCTTCTTAAAATTGAGTGCCGATAGACTTGCTAATGGCTACTTGGGAAAAGTGTAGCTTTGTAAAGAAGCTTGATCGTTTATAATAAAGCATTGATTAAAATCACCTCATTAGATTGTCTAAGAGGTGATTTTTTATTGGATATATATGTTAAAGTTTATTTAAAGATTATGAAGAAATGTACTTAAACTAACGGTGCAGGTAAGTTCGAAATACCTCCCTGTTCTGATGAAAAAAGTTAATAATGTAGACCAATTGGAGGCAGATCATGAACGAGAACGAATTTTATGTTTATCATATCGTTACTTGAAATAAAATGAGCACGGGACAGATAATTAACTTTGACAAGAACCAAAAGAATACCTTATATAGCTTCTTTTTTGAAACGGAACAATTGAACTCTAAAGGTGAAGACTTTATTAAGATTTTATATGGTCATTATATAATTAAGGGCTTGAACATTAGTAAAGAGAATGCCGAAGTAGCTATTAAGTATGTAGGACAAACAATCAGAGCTATTAGAGAAGTGGTAGTAGAAATGGTTAGACTACAGGAACATCCTGAATATCCTTCAAGATTGTCTTGCTTATATGCTGCTAAAAGCTATGAAGACGCTTTGAAATGGAAAGAAGTATTTGATTCATACAATTGTAATGTTTTGTAGATTGTTTAACTTCGAGTTATTGGGAAATATTTTGAAGGAGATGCAAACCTTTTACCAAAGGAGGATGGGGTTCCTTTCGCTCAAAAAATTGAACAAGCTAGAGAATATTGGAAGGGTAATGTTAGAAATGAATTTACTGAACTTTTGATAAACGGAAAAATTGAAGTGGTAGAAATTACTGATGATTTCTCATCTTAATTTCTGGAAAGTCTTTAAAGGTATGAGTGTTGTGATTAGGGGTAGGGCAAACATGAGGGGGAGTTAAGATGTTTTCACGGAAAACAATAGGTATTCGTAGAGAAAATGCCATTGCGGAGTTAAAATCAATCTCCGTAGGCGGAGTTGAACAATGGCTTTTGATTCGAGGAGAAGATCAATCGCTACCTGTTCTACTTTTTTTACATGGTGGACCTGGAACAAGTCAGATCGGCATTATTGCTGATTATCAGAAGGAATTAGAAAAACACTTTATCGTTGTGAATTGGGACCAAAGAGGCGCGGGATTGTCCTATTCAAAAAAAATTCCACAAGAATCCATGAAGGTTGATCGATTATTAGAAGATACGTTTGAGGTTACCAACTATCTTCGAAAAGAATATCAACAGGATAAAATCTATCTGGTTGGGCATTCATGGGGGACAATTTTGGGATTATTGGCTATCCATAAACATCCTGAATGGTATCACCATTATATCGGCGTCTCCCAAGTGATAAGTGTCCAAAAAACGGAGGAATTATCGTACCAATTAGTACTGGAAAAAGCGAAGGAACAAGAGCACCAAAAAGCCATTACCCGGTTAAATGAAATGGGGAAGCCGCCTTGGAGTAACATGAAAAATGATCGAATCCACCAAAAATATTTAGAATCCTTCCGGGGAGGCATCTCCCACGACGGAAAACTTATCTATACTTTAATCAAAAAAATGCTTAAAAGTAAGGAATATTCGCTATTTGATATTTTCCGTTTTGTGAAAGGTCAATTCTTTAGTATGCATAATCTAATTGATGAAATGAGAAGAATCGATTTAAGTGAAACTATTCAATCAGTTGTGGTGCCTATTACGCTGATGATGGGAAGACATGATTTAACAACGCCACCAGAAGCGGCTCGTGAATGGTTTGATTCCCTCCAGGCAAAAAATAAAACATGGCTTTGGTTTGAAAATTCTGCTCATTCCCCATTATTTGAAGAGAATCAAAGATTTGTTGATATTATCTCGAAATTATGAAATGATAAGCAGAAGTTGGATTTGGTAATATAACCCATCATGGTAATGGAATTGGGTTGCATAGGCAGTTCTTTTTCTCTCATGAAAGAACGTAACTTGTCTGTTATTTAGCGCTAGTTTAGTGCTACATAGACGGCTAACGGGTAACCGGTTTCTAGCATCGACTGAAACACATATTCATATAAAAGGAGAAAACGACAAGTTGAAACTGATTTGTAAAGAATGTAATTTAGAAATTTCTGAACCATTATCGGAATTAAAAGACCTGAATTTGATTAATGAAAATGATGGTCAAGATTATATTCCTAGAGGCTTTTATTTAATTCAAGAGGAAACAGCTTACGAACTAGTAAAAGGTTCTATCATTATCAACATAAAGGATTTAATCAATTCAAACCGCCATTCAGATGGAAGTAGATTAAATGGATGTTGTGGTCTTGACGGCTGCGATGGAATGAACAGGGTTTGCTTGAATGACCACGAAATTGGTACAGAATACTCTGATTGTTGGAGGTATCATAGAGTTGTATTAAATCCAGAGTTAGTACAACTTATTTAAGATTTACACTCATACCTCATGCTGAACTAAGCATAAAGCCGATTCCGGATGCAATAATCTCGAATCGCGGAAACTTTAATTTTGTGAAGTCTTACTGCTAATGAGCATATACTTTAATAACGAAGATCGTTTTTTATTGTTCAATTTAATGGCAGATACGTTTTGCAGGAATATGGGTGCACACTACAATGTCTCTGGTGCTCCATTTTTATTAGATTAAAATATGGAGGCGAAAAATTGTATGTCCAATGATGATGAAGTTTTATTAGATAAAGAAAAACGAAATGATTTAAAAGTGAAAGAGGAGAGGAAAGAAGGAGAACCGACTCCAGCCTTCAAAGGGGCTTCGTGGGCAGCGCTATTAGTAGGAGTTGCGTCTTATCTTATAGGTTTGTTTAACGCAACTATGCAATTGAACGAAAAGGGATATTACTTTGCAGTTTTAGTGTTCGGACTCTATTCAGCGATATCTTTACAAAAAGCAGTTAGAGATAAGGATGAGGGAATACCAGTTACTAATATTTATTATGGTATTAGCTGGTTTGCACTTATTGTATCTATTGCATTAATGGCCATCGGTTTATACAATGCAGGAAGCATTGTTTTTAGCGAAAAAGGATTTTATGGTATGGCGTTTGTTCTTAGTTTATTTTCAGCAATAACGATTCAAAAAAATATAAGAGATACACAGAGGGCAAGAGAAAAAGATTGAGTTATGAAGCATACTGCAAGGGACTTCCTTTGCTCGTTAAGGGTTTAATAACGACTAAAAGATATAATTTTTAAATCAAGCTGCCAAAGTCAAAGGCAGTTTTTCTTATTGAAGAGCAAGATTGAATAGATTTTTTGAAATTAAAGAAAAGCCGACGTTTTTTTAAAACGTTGGCTTTTTATTGTACAGTGAACTCAAAGATTAGAGTGAATTTTTAAATGGTTTCTATTTAATATCTTGTTAAAAATTGGTGTTAGTGATATATTGTGAATATAACATATGAATATTCATATAAAATATTCATAAAAGAGGGGGTGCTTATCTATGGCAAGAGGAAAGAAAGTTTTTTCAGAAGAAGATAAAATTCTAATTAAAAGTAAATTGAAAGATGAGTGTATGGCATTTTGGATTTCTCCGGGATATAAAGAAACAAGCATTGGCGCATTGTGTAAGAAAGCAGAAATATCTACAGGTACTTTTTATAATTTATATTCAAGTAAGGAAGAACTTTTTTTTGAAGTTCTGTATGACATTCAAGAGACGATTTATGAAAATTTCATTGAGCGAATTGAACAATGCCCTGAAAAGTCCGGCTTTGAAACAGCCATAATCCAGCTTTACTATGAATACGAAAGCAAACCATTTCTTTATGACGTGAAAACGACTGATTTCACATCGTTTTATAGTAAACTTTCTGAGGAAATGAAAGAAAAATTAATATTTGATAGTAGTGAACTTTTTCGCACAGCAATCAAACGAGCAAATCTTAAATTGAAAGTTCCTGAAAATTTAGCCTTTTCTACCTTCACCGTCCTTCTTTCAAGCATTGCAAGTAAAGAAGGAATTTCAAAGAACTGTGATCATTTTGCCACATTTCAATTTATGACTAAGCAATTGGTAGCAAGCATCTTTGAGTAGAGTCTCTATTTCAACTATAAAATAGGAGGAGATATCAATGAGTTTATTTTGGAGCATTATAGACTTTCTAAAAGAAACAGCACCCTTCTTTATCACGATTAATATCATTTTAGCCATCTTCCTACTAATCTTCGGATTAGTTTTAATATCCAAAAAGAATAGAGGACAGAAGTCGAAAATGATTGGCGGAATGGTTTGTTTATCATTTTCAATGTTGGCTTTTTTGGGTGCTTTGTCCAATGCATTTTTTTCTTTTTTCGTATTCTAAAAATAGGAGGATAAAAAGATGTTAGACAAACTACAAAATATCATGGATGCGGCATGTAAATGGGGAAATAAAAATCTGGGAACCTCTATCCAGTTCCCTAAACCAACAAAAAAATCCATGGTATCCAGTGCTTTTTCAAGTGGAATTATAGGTAGTGTAATGACGATCTATGGACTTTTTTTTAAGAATATTTGGATTTTGTTATTTGGTGGACTTGGCATAATAAGCAGTGTTTTCATATATCGGCAAAGTGAAAAAAACGATTAGATAAGTAACAATAAACTTATATTGCGAAACGTTGTGAGGAATCTGTTTTGATAGATTATTGTCAAAATGGATTCTTCTTTTTTTAGATAAACAAATGCTATCGCTGTTTATAAATAAACTTATTATATATTGTTTATTAAGTGATGAACAAAGAGAGGTTTTGTTTATGAGCTTAAATGATTTGACTATAGAGGAATTATCGAGTGGATATGTAGACGTATATGAGACAAATGAGTGTATATTTTGTAAAAAAATATTTGATGCCGAAGAAGTATTCAAAATAGATGATCGTTTTTTTACGGCTAAAAAGGCTATATAACTCCATATCGAGAATGAACATATCACTGTATTTGAAGCGTTACTTCAATTAAATAAGAAGGATACAGGGCTATCAGATATCCAAACCGAATTGCTTAAGCTATTTGCAACAGGGGCGCATTTCAACAATTCGACAGCATCGATTTAAATTGAAAGAAAAAGAAAAACAAGCAAAAGTTTTTCTGGCAATTATGCAAGCTTTAGAAACAACAAAAGTATACAAACCTATTCAAAAGGGGGCGACGCAGGTGGATGAACGTTATGCGATTACAGTAGACGAGAAAGAAAAAGTGCTAGCGACGTATTTTAAAGATGGTTTAGATGGTCCTATTGAAAGTTTTCCAAGTAAGGAAAAACGAAAAATAATTATACTGCAACATATTGTCACGAAGTTTGCGGTAGGGCATAAATATACCGAAAAAGAAATCAATGAAATTTTAAAGCCTATTTTTAGCGATAACGTATCATTAAGAAGATACTTAATTGAATATGGCTTCTAGATCGAAGTGACGATTGTACAACGTATTGGGTGAAAGAGGTTTAAAATATAAATAAGTTTTATTACCCAAATATTCCTAGAAATCACTTTAGTTGTTACTAATTTTTATATTAAATATACTTATGTTGTAGTTACATAGAAAGGGTGATTGGATGGGTAAGAACTTTATTATATTTGGAGCAAGCCAAGGATTAGGTGATGCATTTGTAAAGGGTTTACCAACTGAAGGGGATACAGTATGGGTGGTGTCACGTACACGACCAAGTAGTATAGATATAAATGATGGCGTAAATCGTAAATGGCTGGCTATTGATTTATCTAGTCAACAACATATTCCTGCTTTAAAAGAAGCTTTAAATGGCGTTGCTATTGATGTATTAATTTACAATGTTGGAGTATGGGAAAAGTGCGGTTTTGAAGATGACTATACGTTTGATAAAGATGAAGTTGGGGATATTGCAAACTTAATTAATATTAATTTAACTTCCACAATTACATATATTCAGGCGCTTTTATCTAATTTAAGACAGGCGGAAAATGGAAAAATAGTTTTAATAGGATCGACAGCAGGTTTAGATCATACGAATAATGCTCAAGTTTCATTTGTTACATCTAAGTTTGGCTTACGAGGCATTACAAATGCTTTGCGAGAGCATGTGAGAAAAGATAAGATCACTGTAACGTGTATTAATCCAGGAGAACTTGCTGCTGAAGTACCTTTTGAAGAAGGGGCTGAAAAGGCAATTAAATTGTATGAAGGTACACGTATTCCTGTACAAGATATTGTAGCCCTAGTCCAATGTGTTATTAATCTATCACCAGTTTCATGCGTGAAGGAAATAAATATTCCTGCCATTACAGACATGAATGTATAATTCAGTATAAAAAACAGCTCACATTTTGAACACTTTTGTTCAAAAATGTGAGCTGCTTAAAATTATTTCAAAGTAATATAATACAATTTAAAAAGTTGTAGCACGAAGTTCTTCTGTTCTGATCGATTCTTGAATAATATGAACTTTAATTTTTATCACTTTTTTCGGGAAATAGAATTTCTAACTCAAGAATATTACTATTAGTAAAAATGCCGCTTGAGAGCTCCATTACATAGATAGGGGCTTTTTTCTTGTCGATAATGGATAATATTTGCTCCTCAAATTCATCATCATTTTCACCAATAATAAATATAGAACTATATTTACCTTCATTCATGATGAAATCAGCTTTATGTTCTGTTTTTATACACATATGATATTCATCTTCTTCAAAAACATAAATAATATCATTATAAAAAAATTGCGTTGATAATTGTAATTTTAAAAAATCTTTGGCTGATAAGGTTTCATTAGTTTTTAAAGTGATTATTTTTTCTAAATGATTTTTAGTTAAGTATTTTGTTGAACTTACTTTTTTGTTTGTAATATTTACATAATGGTTATCAATTGTCTTTTTAATTTTTTGTAGTTTGTTTATTTCGTCTGAAAGTTCTTTTGATTTTTCGCTTAATAAACTCAAATAATCATTTTTTTTATATGTCGTTACAACATCTTTAATTTGTGCGATTGAAAGATTTAAGTCTCTCAACATTAAAATTTGAGCAAGCTGATAAATTTCCTTAAGAGAATATTTTCGATATCTATTATTATCCGTGTAGGATGGAAATAAGAGCCCTTTTTCTTCGTAATATCGTATTTGATGATGACTAATATTAAATATTTTAGCCAATTGATTTATTGTAATTGTTTCATCCATAATATCCCTCTTCTCTAGCATAAATATAAACTCTAGGGCTAGCCTAATGTCAAACAATAAACCTATGATAAAACTTTAAACAGTTATCACTGATAATGAAAGAATGGTTATAAGAAGTTGTAAGTATAAATTCCATGTGATAAAGATAATGGATTTGGGCCATGTGGGTTTTAGCATCATTCTATAATTGGGCAAATGAATTGAGAGGTGGACACAAACAAAAGTTGGTTTGACATTAGGTCAACCCTATAGTTTATAGTTAGGATGTATTAAGCAGGGCGCCCCAAAAATGCATAGGTTTCTGATAAATAATGGTTTTAATGGTTTCCTTAATATTTAGGTAGATATAAAAAGTCTGTAATATCTATAAAAGAATGTCCCCATATCAATAGAATACCATTAACAACTAGCAAATGTTTTTTGTTACGAAAGTGAAACGGCAGGTATGGATGTTTTTTGTTACGAAAGTGTAACGACAGTTACAGAAGCCTCCCACCTCTATAACTGATGAGATGAATGCAGATATAAGAATATTAAAAGAAGTCATTAATCGTGTACTTAAGGAGGAACATTTATGATCAAACAGGTACAATCTAAGCGTATTGAAGGGTTAGATTTTGCCAGAGCCTTAGCTATGTTTGGAATGCTGTTAGTAAACTTTAAAATTATTATGGGAGCGGTAGGAAATGGGCCAGAGTGGCTTATATGGTTTACAGGTCTTTTTGAAGGAAGAGCATCTGCCACTTTTGTTACGCTGGCAGGTATCGGAGTTGCTTTGATGACAAGAAAAGCTAGAAATGGCGGTAACCTTTCTATTATTAAAGGAAATAAGGTGAAATTATGGAAACGTTCCGCTTTTCTTTTTGTTCTAGGTTTATGTTTATATGTAGCAGATTGGACTGGGGATATTCTCCATTATTATGGAGCTTATATGCTGATTGCATCATTTCTTATCGTAGCTTCTACAAAGTTCATGATTATCATATCTAGTCTTTTTTTAATAACATCGCAAATCTTACAAGTGACAATGAATTATTTGAAAGGATGGCATCCTGAGCAGCCGTTTATGGAATATCTTGATTTTTGGACAATAGAAGGTTTTATTAGAAATCTGTTGTTTAATGGGTATCATCCAGTATTCCCTTGGATATGTTTCTTTTTGCTTGGAATGATCCTTGGCAGACTTAATTTATCGAAGAAAGTTGTAAGAAACAAGATGTTGTATATTTCTTTATTTTTACTCATAACGATAGAGGTATTTTCAAAAATATTGATGCGACTATCTCTGTTGGTATTAGATAGTAACAATGCCGAATTTTTGTTTCAAACTGGACCAATTCCACCAAACATATTTTATATGTTATCAAATTCCGTCTCAGCGATAATTGTCATCGTTGCTTCTATTAATATTGTAGAAAATTTTCCTAGTCATTGGTTGACCAAATCACTTATTCAAACGGGGCAGTTAACATTAACTCACTATGTAAGTCATGTATTTATCGGTGTTGGCATATTGGCTTTATTAAATAGAATAGAAAACCAAACGTTAGCATTTTCATTATTATTTTCAATATTGTTTTTTGTAGCGAGTATTTTATTTTCCGTTTTATGGTGCAGAAAATATAAAAGGGGACCCATTGAATGGGCTATGAGAAAAATAACAAATTAACATTTAAGTAAAAGAAATAGTTTTACTACAAATGAGGATAGTATAAAAGAAGTAGGTTTTAATAATCATTATTCATAGCCTCCTAAATATTTTTAATTTTTATTTAGGAGGCTATTTTCACTGCTTTGTTCATTTATTACACCCTCGTATATGATATTGTCTGATAAAATTTTTTTGTTACTCAACATTTTATATCCTTATAATATAGTAAAGAGGGCTTTCAAGGATATTAACGGACAGACCAATGCCATTTAATTGCATCTTTTTCAACACTTTTGACAAAATCGTCTTTCCCGTTACATTAGCTATCAATATCATTTGGATATTACTTGTCAAGTTGGCTCTTTATTTCTCCATACTGCCTGCAAACCTCGGGATGCTCTCGAAGGTAATCTCTAAATGCTATATGTCTTTCTATTTCTTCAATTGTTATATTGAAAAGCGTGAATTTGGTGTGTACGATGATCGCCACCTTTACGGAAATATCTTCTTCCAGTTATCCAGAATTCGCCCTTAACTTCGTATCCAATCTCTTGAAATTGCTTAGAAAATGAATCCAATTTATGGATATCGTTGACTACTAGTAAAATATCAATAATTGGTTTTGCTTTTAGGCCTGGAACTGATGTGCTTCCAATATGAAAACAATTCACCGATTCTTCTTGAAGGATAGCTTTAATAGAACGTTCCTCTTTCTGGTAGTCGTTGTTCCAATTGTGGTTATGATCTACAACTTTTATAATCCTCATTCAATACACCCCATTCATTGTTTTCATGTTACTTGACAAATTTTACGCAATGTTACAAATTACAAAAAGACTAATGCACTGTCAATGATGTTCTTTGAAAAACAAGAACATTTTAATTTTCTCTACTAAGCATTTTTCGCGGTGTTAAAATGAGCGATGAAGAGCTTGATAGCAACTCTTCATCGCTCTAAAGGGGTGGGGAGGTAAGCAACCCTCAATCTTTAATTTGCGTTGCATTAATTAATGCTAAATATTGAGAATCCCCTAAACCGTACTGAGGGAAGAGATGTAGTAGGTTTTGTACGATTTCATTCTGAGATTGATTTTGATGTGTTTGAATATATTTTATAATATCGTTGTCGTTGTTCAATAGTTCTAAATACAATTTGATTCCTTGATACATAAACGGCATTAATTCTACATGTGGCATACGGTGGTCTACTAACACTGCTTTATATATTTCATAATAGCTGCCTAATAAAAGATTGTTGTTATTCAACTAACGGTGCAGGTTGATGAAAGAAGTCGGCAAAAATGTTTAATAAATGCTAAAATACCTGCAACAGGTAGTATTCATCGAATTTTATCAGGAAAACAATATATAAAGCAGTAAACAAAACTTGAGGAGGTATTGTAGTGAACCAACACAAAATGATAATTACTCAGTATAATCCCAAATACGCTGATCAAACAGTGGAAATGTGGCGAGATAGTAAGGAACAGGCTATTGGTCAGAAAGAAATTCATAGCTTTGAAAGTCACGTTTATTTTTTAAATCATATATTATCTGAACAGTTTCAAATAGATTTAGCGTTAATTGATAAAAAAGTAGTTGGAATGATTGCCTATAATGAAAGGGAAATAAGCCAACTATATATTCATATAGATTATCAAGGAATAGGTATAGGTCATACATTACTAGAAAAAGTAAAAGCACAATCAAATGGGAGATTAACATTATCCACATTTGAAGTAAATGAAAATGCACAACGATTTTATGAAAAACAAGGATTTGAAATCATAGGTAGAGGACACGAAAATGAAGAAAATTTAGCTGATATTCAATATGAATGGATATCCAATAAATGATTATCAGGTGCTTTTGTGGTAAAAAAGTTAGAATTCTTCTTCAACTAACGGAGTACTTTAGTTAAACTTTGATTCGCGAAATATCAAACCAAAAAGGGAGAATTTATTCTACACGTTTGTAGATTAAATCTGCCTTTTAGTATGTTAATTGTCTTTTTAACCTGCGATTTTAATGGCAGCTTAAAGATCGAATTGACTTTTAAACTTGTATATCTCATCGACAGCTTTGTGATACCCACCTGATTTTTGAAAGGATTCTATAATATTTGCAACAGTTTTATGGATGGAAGGGTTGTTTAACATCTGATCGGTAGCTTCTTTTAATTGAGTTGCCGTCAAACTTTCCATTTGTAATTGAATTCCTGCTCCGATGTTGGTAACTTGTTCAGCAATTATTGGCTGATCCGCACTTAGTGGGATAACGATTAGTGGAACTCCGTTATAGAGAGCTTCATTCGTACTGTTCATGCCACCATGTGTGATAAATAATTTTGTATATTTTAGTAATTCAGTTTGTGGAACATAGTTTTTCACAATGAAGTTTTCAGGAATCTCTCCCAAATCATCAAGTTGAGTTTGTCCTCCAATAGACATGACAACAGTATGCTCAGTATTCTCGAATGCTTTAAAACACAACTTATAGAAGTCAATAGCCCGATTTAAAACAGTACCGAGTGAAATGTAAATGGGGCTTTTTCCTTTAATTGCAGTAAGGTCGAAGTCTTCTTGCGTTAATCGTGAAGAGATGGATGGACCTACAAATTTATAGGATTGGTCAAATGCTTCTCCGAAAGGCTGAAATTCCCTCGTTGTATAAACTATTGTCAGTGGTGCCGGGTTACAGAACACTTCATAAGGTGAACTGATTTCAACACCATATTTTTCTTTGATTTTTGTTGTCAAGTTTAGAAAATCATCATTGATCCTTGTTAAAACTTCAGTTGGGACATTTTGTGAAAGGCGGTCTAATGTTTTATCAAATGATTGTTGAGTCTCAGCAAAAGATGTACATGAACTGATTGCAGGAAGCTTAAGGATTTTGGCAAGTAAATGGCCACACCCAAACATAGAATCGTGGATGATGTAATCAAAATGCTCTCCTTCAATCTGTTCAAGAACACTAGGTATGACAATATCTGCAGTAAGTAAAAGTCCGTTGACTCTTTCAAGTAAATGATTTCTTCCACCGGAGATAAAGGCTTTTATAAATTTTTGACCGTCAAATGTGCGCACAGTAGCTCCTGTTTTTTCAATACGATCTCGAAAAGCTTCTATCGTAAAGTACACAACCTCTTCTCCACGTGAAATTAGTTCTTGCACAACTCCGATCGTTGGATTGATATGTCCTTCTGATCCAGCATTAATAAATAAAACACGTGCCAATTCTACCACTCCTTAGGTAAAGATATTTTCAAGATTATGTAGAGTAATGGATACTGTCACATATCCTTGCTTGAATATGTTAAAGCACAGTGAGATCTTTTAGCAAGTTTAAACATATAGACAATTGAAATTTCTAGACGCAATTATGCTGTGGAATAATTGATTTAGAGATGCTTTGTTAAAGCATTTCTGATTTGGCAATCGCAAAAAAAGTCAAAAAACATTAATTTTTATTCGATATGATTATAAGTGAAGGAGAGGTGAAATAACGTTGAAATATGAATGGGTAATTCAAAAAACAATAGAGTGGATTGAATCTCATTTACATGAGCAAATTTCTGCAAATGACATTGATGAAGTTTCAGGTTTTTCAAAATACCATTTTCACAGAGTTTTTCAAACCTCTGTCGGAATGTCTGTCTCAGAGTATATTCGAATGAGGCGACTTGCAAATGCTGCAAGTATACTTCTAAATACTGATGAAAGAATTATTGATATTGCATTTTATTATCAGTTTGAGTCGCAAGAATCTTTTACACGTGCATTCAAAAAACTATATGGTATGCCTCCAGGGCAATACAGAAAAGTAATGGGAACTATGAGAAAAAACAAGGAGGAATCAAAAATGGAAGAGAAAATTAAGGGCTGGTTCATTAGTGGGAGTCATCCATATAATTATGAGATAGGAATAGATAAGAAAAATGTACATCAAGGAAAGACATCGGGATATTTAAAATCAAAAACGGTTCAAGCACCAGATGAATTTGCAACAATGATGCAACAATTTAAGGCAAATGAATTTAGAAATAAAAGAGTTAAACTCTCGGGGTTTGTAAAAACTGAAAATGTAAAACAATTCTCGGGACTATGGATGCGAGTAGATAGTGCATCGGAAGATAGCTTGCAATTTGATAATATGAGTGATAGACCAATCAGTGGTACAAATAGTTGGAATCGATATTCTATAGTTCTTGATGTTCCAGAAAACAGTGCCATAATATCATTCGGTATTTTACTGACAGGAAAAGGGGAAGTTTGGCTGGATGGACTTAGTTTTGAAGTAGTTGATAACGATACCCCTACAACACATATTGGTTTTGATAACCATCTATTAGAGGAACCGACAAATCTATCATTTGAAGAATAAATCTAAGCATACATTTACTTTACTCTAAATATACTTTGAGCTGTATCGGCAGCTCTTTTTTTATACTGATGAACTTGCTCGGAATATTCGTTGTTATAGTATTATCTGGCATTCCTTATCCAGGAGGAGGTATTATATGGTTATTGAAGTGCAGAGTTTGAGACAATGATAAGGAGACTAACATGTACACAATTGGACAAGTAGCTAATTTTTTAGGAATATCTAGAGATACCTTGAAATTTTACGAGGAAAAGGAATTAGTAAAGCCAAAGCAAAATATGGAGAATGGATATAGAAAATATAATCATTTTGATATTTACGATATAACAACAGTAAATTTCTATAGAGAAATTGATATTGAAATTAAAAAAATCCAGGAATTAAGAAAAAGTAAAAGTATTGAGGGAATACAATCATTATTAGAAGAGAAAGAACAAGAGGTTTTGCAGGAAATAGAGTATAAAAAGCTTCTTTTAAAAAAGCTTCGAATAGTAAAAGAAGATTGTGAGAAAATTAAACAATTTTTAGGACAATACATAGTTAAGGAAATGAAACCTTTAGAAATAAAGGGGGAAATAAAACATTTTACTGCCTATGATGAATATGACACTGTAAAAAAGAATGCAGACAGCTTAAAAAAAGCTGTTACTCTCACATCTTTAAGAAGAGTCATTAGCTTCAATGAAGAAGATATAATAGAAGATAAGTTTATCATTGTAAGAAAAGTAGAAGATCCTGATGAAGAAATCGAAGGTGAAATTCTATCTCATCCAAAATGTATCTATACAATTATTGAAGATGGAAGATGGTCAACTGGTGGAAAAAGTATTGATAAAAATGTGGGAGCGAGTTTAAGAAACGAAGCAATCGAAAAAGGGTATGAACTTTTGGGGCAAGTCTATATAAATCTATTACTGACCACTTATGAAGATGAGCTAGAACGTGTATTTTTAGAGATTTATGCACCTATCAAATGAAACTTATTATATTAAAGGTGATTTCGATGAATAGAAAGAACGCATTTATTTTTTCCTTCGCCGAATTTTGGAGTGGTAAAAGTATTGACCTGTGAGCAACCCCTAGGTTTAAGCTAAAGGTATTCTTAACTATTGTTTTTAAGAAAACTAAGCTCGAAGCGGGGAGTATGCTTGAATAGAGAAAAGAAACTAAAAAAACCGGTAGCAAGTTTTATTCTACTAACCAATATCATTTTTTTGCCACTTTTTTGTCTTGTTGGAGTCATAAGCATGTTAGGATTTCCTAAATGGATTTTTGATGTCATGCTTTGTATATCTGCTTGGTCCTCAACCTTTGCTTTCGCACTTTTATTTAAAAAGATCTATCCTGGGCAAAGTTTGATCCAATTTGTAAAAGATAAATTCAACAATCGACTTAAGCTTTCTGTGATTCTTACTGCGATGTTGATTCAAACCTTCATATTTTTGATGATTATGTTTCTAGTAGCGAAAAATAGTGAAGTAGACTCTATTTTTACGATTTCTTCATGGGGAATGCTGATCTATTTCTTTATTAAAAACCTTCTTGCAGGGCCATTAGGAGAAGAAATAGGGTGGAGAGGCTTTGCTCAAATTGAGCTCCAAAAGAAGCATTCACCATTAAAAGCTTCGATTATCATCGGATTTTGGTGGGGGATGTGGCATCTACCCATATGGTTTACTACAGGCCTTGTGGGCATTGATTTAATAAAATATATTCTGTTCTTTATGATTGCAATTATATCCATTAAAATCGTCATGACAGCATTTTATAATTTAAATCAAAATTTAATCGTCCCAATCATTTTCCACCAATTCTTTAATTTTTTTCTGGGCTTAATAAACGGAAAATTAATTGATTTACTCATGTATAACGCCATTTTTTACTTCATTGTAGCCGTTTTAATCATCATTATTAATCCAAAGAACGTATTGTATGGAAAGGAAGATACAAACGTTATTCATGCAAAACAATATATGGTTTAGTGTTTGTTAAGCGAGAGTAGCGGCAGTTGATCAACGAACGGGTCTTTTAAGTGGGGTTTTTGATCACAGAGCAAATGGGCAAATTAGTGGAATACGGAGGAGAAATAAGATGGAGAAAAAAATTTAGTTGTCGTTCCCGTGTCAGATTTTGAAACAGAGATAGGGCGCTGGATATGGTGTTTAGAAGATGTTCGGCGTACGCTTTTAGAAAAAATATCAGGAATAAGTCAGCAACAGATCGATGCCAAACTAAACGGTCACTCAATTGGATCGTTGTTATATCATATCGCTCTAACTTCTATCAGCGGGTGTACAAACATCCGCTGATAGAAGTTAAGCCTCCGGCGGATGTCACGGAATCGGAAAGGAGTTCTTTGTGCAAGCACAAAGCCGATTCCAGACACAATTATGCCGAGGCATAATTGATTTGAAGCAGACTGGCTCTATGAAGAGGTTCTAGGCGGTAAATGGAATACAAAGATTCGTTCCTTATTTTCTCATGAAGACCGTAATGAGGATGACACCTTGAGCCATATAGAGGGTCAAACTTTAGATGAACATTTACATCGTCTACAATGTGTCCGGGATGAACTGCTTTTCCATTTTCGTTCAATGGACATAGAGGATTGGCGTACATCTAGAAGTCTTCCTCATTACGATGTCACACCTGAGTGGGTTATTTATCATCTCCTTGAACATGAGTCACATCATAGAGGACAGATTTTTCAGATGCTTGCCATTTTTAATAGACAAAGTTAGCCGCTATCTTTCGAAGATGGTTGATTTTCACCTCAAAAGACATGAACATTGAAGTAACTAAAATTCAATGCTATTATAGATATGTAAAGTCTCTAATTGAGGTGAATAAAGATTATGAAATATTCTAAAGCTACAAATTATGCACTACATACAATGCTTTTTCTTGCAAAGGAAGCAACAAATAAACCAGTAGGTGTACAACAATTAGCTGAGATGCAAGATGTTTCTCCTACGTATTTGTCTAAGATCTTAACTAAGTTAGTAAAAGAGGGAATGATTAATTCTGTATCGGGAGCCAATGGTGGTTATACACTTAGTCGGAATTGGGAAGATATTTCATTTTTAGATATAATACATGCAATTGAAGGCAAATCGTCATTGTTTGATTGTTGTTTATATAACGATCCTAAGTGTGTAATAAAAGAAGTAATGCTATCTGCAGAGGAAACACTGGAGAATGAGTTAAGAAACAGAAAAATATCGGATCTGGTGAAAAAATAGTAGTGGATGAATAGTCCACCATTATTTTTTTGAATAATCGCGGATATAAAGAGTCTTTTAAGTCTGTAATTAAGGCTTAACTACATTTATTTATTTTTTACTGTTACTAACTTCGAGTGGTTAGAATCATTTTATTTTTAAACTTTAATTTGAGGCTAGGGTGCATGTAGCGTTATTTAGAAATGGACGATTATACAACAGGTACTCTAAACAAATTATGAAGGAGAGTTAAATGATGGAATTATTTGATTGTGCAATTATAGGTGCAGGTGGTGCTGGACTAAACGCTAGTTTGATTTTAGGAAGATCTCGTAAAAAAGTCGCGTTATTTGATAATGGAACAAATCGGAATCGTGTCACTCAGGAATCACATGGATTTCTTACGCGTGATGGTATTAAGCCAGCGGAGTTTAAAGAAATAGCTTTGAATGATGTGAAAAAATATCCGTCAGTACATTATTATCAAAATACGGTTATGAATATTACGAAGCAACCAAATGGCTTGTTTAAGATTGAGACATTAGAAGAAGTTGAGTATGTTGCTGAAAAAATTATATTGGCAACAGGTATTCAGGAAGAATTTCCATCAATTCCGGATATTCGAAAGTATTATGGGAAAAGTTTATTCTGCTGCCCAACTTGTGATGGATGGGAATTAAGAGATCACCCTCTCATTATTATTTCTGAAAATGAAGAACAAACGCTTTTTAAAGGAAAGCTTGTTTATAACTGGTCAAAGGATATAGTGATCGCCACAAATGGCTATGAACTTTCTGCTCCAACATTGAATGAACTACAAAGAAAAGATATAACGGTCATCACTGAACCCATTAAGAATCTACATGGTGAGGATGGTTATTTAAATAAAATAGTATTTAGTTCAGGTCTTGAAATAGAAAGAGTTGGAGGTTTTATAGTCCCTAACTTTGTACGTCCAAATCAATTTGCAGAGCAGCTTGGTTGTCATTTAAATGAAAATGGCAGCATTGTTGTGGATGAGGCAGGGCGTACGTCACAGGAAAATGTTTATGCAGCGGGGGAAACATCAAAATTAGGCCAATCTTCATTAATAGTTACAGCTGCTGAAGGATATAAAGCGGCGATGGCAGTTGTGTTCGATAGTACAATTTAAAAAAATTTTCATTCAATTCCGGATATTAAAGGTCTTTAATGTGTAATTAAAGGGAGAAAGCAGGGGCTAATAATAAATAAAAGCATATTATAACTTCAAGATTTTTATTTCCACAAAGGAGGAAAAGAAATATGTCGATTGTTCATGTAACAACAAAGAAAGAACTAAGTGAGCACTTAAAAACTAAAAAAATTGTGCTATTAAATTTTTGGGCTGAGTGGTGTGGCCCATGTAAAATGTTTGCGGGTGTTCTTAGTCAACTTAATGAGGAATTTAGTGGTAAGGTAAAAGTTATAAAGATAAATGTTGAAAAAAGCCCAGATATTGCAGCGGAATATAAGGTAATGGGAATTCCTCATTCTCGATTGATTATTCATAATAAATCGAAAGAACCAATTATTGGATATGTACCTTTTGAAAAACTGAAGCAAATGATTGGATTTTGATATAAGCAATTATTGTTGGAGGACCTGCAGAATAGATCTTTCTAGAGTTTTTCCGAAATTCGGGAAGATGGAGCTTGTAACATTAGAATTCCTGGCAATACAATTTTTGGGGAATAGAAACCGTTGACGCATCAGATGTTAGATAATGATATCTTGAATCTGTTTAAATATGTACCAGTTCATGTTATAATAAGTAGCTTAAGGTAATTAAGACGTTCTTTATAATTGAACGGATGCCAAGAAAGTCTCCGTATAGAGATAAAATATAGAGGTGTAAGAGAATTGAATAAAAAATGGACGATTGATAAAATTAAAGAATTTGTAGAGAATAATTCGGAAAGTAAGTTACTAACTACTGAATATCACGGTTTCTCTCAAAAGTTACTATTAAAATGTGCGTGTGGTAGCAATTTTGAAAAAACATTCACAAAATTTAAGAATAAACATCAACGTAAATGTGACGTTTGCCAACCACCAAAAGAGTCACGCTAATCAATGATAAACGAAGTGTTTAAATGAACTAGCTAATAAAAAGAGTTCAATGTTTACAGCAACAAAGAATATTTTAAAAGTGAGTAGGAGAACAAACATGATAGAGATCAAAACATCTCCAATAAGTGATGGGGAATTCAATAGAGGGGTATTTGCGACATGTGATATCAAAAAAGGAGAGCTTTTTCACGAAGCACCTGTCATTTCTTATCCAAACGAACAGCATCAATACATTGAACAAACCCTACTCGGTGATTACGCTTTTGAGTATGGGATAGGTCAATCTGCTATCCTTCTTGGCTATGGAATGTTGTTTAACCATTCTTATGAACCTAATGCAATTTATGAGATTAATTTTAAAAATCAAACATTTGACTTCTTTGCTTATACAGATATCACAGCAGGAGAGGAAATTCTAATCAATTATAATGGCGATGTTGATGACAAAGAGCTACTATGGTTTGATCAGGAATAAAAGGATTTAAAATAAATCAGGCGTTGATCCAAGAAGGATTGACGCTTTTTTTGTTGACGTTATTGAGTCTATTAACCCATCAGTTGTGTTTGCCGATATAGTGCACCGTGATTCAAAATTATTGTCCAATGAGGGGGGCTTTTTGAAAAAGGAGTTTTTCTTAAAATATGGTTTGATTACTATATATTTTCCATTGAGGGTACAAACCTTTTTATTGAACATATAAGCCATTATCCAGATGGCAAATTTAAATATCAATTTAAGCTGAAAGAGTATATCGAAGCTATTTATACAGGATTCCAAAAATATCTGCAACAACTTGAAAAGGATGGAATATTACCTTTAAAAACTCAAGAATTTGCTCATCCATTAGGTGATGATGTATTAAATGCATTTTACGATTTTTCATCACTTTTAAACCGTTAATTTAATTAAAATATATACGTTGTTCAACTCACGGGTGCATTAGACAATACTGAGGAGTCATTTTGCAGCTCATTCACATTTTGCAATATTCCACAATCGGGCGCGTTTGTGGAATAAGCATCCCTTTTCCTTTTCAAGTAACGTGGGGCGTTAATTAAAGATAATTGAGTTGCATAGGCAGCTCTTTTTTAATTGAACTAACGGTGCAGTTTAGTTGAATAATAAGGAGTAGAAGGTTATTTTAAATAGATATACAAAAGTGGGATTTTAAATTTCATCACTATATTGAATGAATATGTGAAAGATAATGTTCAGCTTTACGTATAGGAAGGAGGAGCATAGTTTTGAAATTGATAGGATTAATCATTCTAGGTGGCTTATTACTTCTTTTATTAAGTTTCATTTACATAATTATTAATGTAGTGTTGCGAAATAAAAAAGAAAAGTAATTCTGGCTATTTTAATAGATTTGAATTATTTAATGGCTTCGCAAATATTGTGTTTTAGATGTTATGTTGATTTATGTAATCAGAATTTTACTGCACAATATGAGGAAAATAATAAGTAGGGTTATCAACTACTTACTGCGAATACCAAAGAATTTGTGAAGAATCATACTTTAACTAACGGTGGCGATTGTTCAATTTGAGCAATCGCTTTTTCACTAATGGTGCAGAATAGTTTAACAATTCATGTGGATTTTTATGGTAAAATATTTAGCGAGGTGGGGGGATTTGTTCAAAGAAGAAAGAAAATTTTTAAATAGTTTATCTAAAAGAACTAAATTTGTTTCTTTAGGCGTAATCATAATTCTTTTGAGTATTTTTATTGTGGATTTTTCCTTTAAATTTTTCTTGATATGTTATTTGCTAGGAGTATTTTTAATCTTTATCAGTGATCTAATTGGTATAGAGAAGTTTAATAAAAACGCAATAGGAGAGATAACTTCAAGTTTTGGATTTGTATTGATTATGTTAGGGGTATTTGCACCCCTGGGAATTAATCCTAACTTTCATTATGGCACGATAATAGGGCCTTTTTTTATGTTAATTGGAACAACACTAAAGAGTCTAGGGAAGAAAAAATGTTCTTAAACTAACGTGTACTTTACTTGAAGACCAAAGAGCTGCTTAGACAGCTCTTTTTTCTTATTGTACTGACGGTGCAGGTTAGTTGAAAAGCAATTAGGTGATTAGAAGAATTGTCGATGATATAAAAAAGACACCGAAGTATCTTATGTATTTTCAAATTAAGCTTATGGACAACTTGGAATTTGTAGGGTTAATCATAATAGTGGAATTCAAAACCGTCTTCTGGTTCGCCAACTTCATATCCCAATAATTTTGTAGCTCTATTCTTAAATAATGTAATCCATTCATTCCATTCTTCTGATGTTAATTTAGCATAGAATTGTAATCCACTTGATTCAATACTTACTTCTATCAATTTACCATCTGAACCATACCACTGTGGACAGCTATTTACAAAGTTGTTCCAGTTAGGCATTTCTCTATATAAACGCTCCAACTTATCCCAAACTTCTAGTGGGGCAGAATAATGAATATTCAAATTAATATTGTATATTTCCATATGTTCTCCTTTTAATATTTAGATTTATAAGTGATTTTATTCGCTAATTCAACCAAAAGTCGAACTTTTTAATCTTTGATAAGCTCATACACTGAATTTGAATATCCCATATCTATTAATAACCTTGGTTGAATTTTACTGGCTTCTCCAAAATAAATTCCAATATTGATAACAAATTCAAAATATTCTTTAAGGTTTCATATGTTTTTTGAATACTGATAATTCTGCATAACCAATGATTTTCATAAAATCTAAAGTTCAATGTTTCTTTTTATATCCTAATATTTTTAAAAACTCATTAATTTTTTCAATAATTCCTTGAATTCATCATTTATATTCTTGCGATTCTTTCGAATTATTGTTTTACTGTGGGTCAACTGTGATAAAAACACTTTTTAATCCGTCATCCGTATATAAAAACTCCATTTGCAAACACATATCTGCCAATTTAGAATTTGAAGTTAAATCATAATCAACAGCAAATCCACTGTTATCACTGAATTCATAGAAGTTGATTTGTGAATATTCGTATTTTGGGTGGAAATTACATGGAGCTCCATATTCATCAAATGAATCAAATCCATTTAAGTTTAATGTTTCTTGGACATAATAGAATAACTCACAAATATCATCCACTTCAGATTCATCCACATAATTTAAAATGTTTTCATATTCTTTACTGTGCATTACTTTTAATATATTAGTAATAACAGTTAAAGCATATTGTTTATCTTCACTTTTCATATTGAACCCCCAAATTCTAATTTGTCTTTCTATTCAACTGTATAATATCATACATTTAATTCACTTAAACTAATGAGTGCTTTACTTAAAGATGGGATTCCACAGAGATCCCATCTTTTTCTTCTTCAACTAACGGTGCAGGTTAGTTGAAGAAGGAAAAAAAATGAAGTATCTACTGTAATAAAATTAATATTGTAATATACTATCTTTAATAGGTTAACAATGTTAATTTATGTTTTATTCAAAGATCTATAGAATGTTCAGTGAAAAATATTATAAGGAGTCTTAAAATGAAAAA
Organism: Lysinibacillus sp. NPDC094177; assembly: GCF_050279145.1. NCBI lineage: Bacteria > Bacillati > Bacillota > Bacilli > Caryophanales > Bacillaceae > Lysinibacillus > Lysinibacillus sp. NPDC094177. The sequence continues at coordinate 174,999 of NZ_JBNNTW010000003.1, forward strand.
GAAAATAAACTATTTAATCTTACTTTTAACTGCCATCTTTATAGTTGGTTGTACTAACGTAGAAGATGTATCGGTTACTGATGGGAAAGCGGATTCACAAGAAGCAATTACAAAAAATAGTGAAAAAGAAAAAACTACGACTGAAAAACAAGTAGTAGAGGAAACATCAACTCAATCAAAAGATCAACTGTTCAAAGGTTACAAACTAATTGAAGTTGATGGTGGTGATTTGTCTGGACATCGCGAGCCTAACGTAGTCGTTGACATTGGTTTTGGGGACCGAGAGTATTGGTCCTTTACGAATGAATACGGGCAAATAGTCCGTGTCATTGCTAACGAAATCGTTCTACAAGATGATCGTACCGAACCTGTAACATCGTCTGGCAGATACTACGCTGATGAAGCGAAAGTTCCTGGTGTCGAAAGAGCAGATTTAGATGAAGGACATGTTATTGCAGATTCTCTTGGTGGGGTATCAAATGCTTATAATATTACGCCACAAGATAGTACGCTTAACCGACATGGTGATCAAGCATATATGGAAGACGCTATTCGTAAAGCTGGTGGAGCTACTAGTTTTGAAGCAATAATCACATATCCTAATACGGAAACGCAGATTCCATCTCATTACAAGTACACTTACACTTTAAAAGGGAATAAAATTGTAGATGAGTTTGATAACGGCAACCCTGATGAAATAAATAAGTCTCTAGGATTAACTGAAAGTAAAAGTAAATCAACTAACTCAAATAAGTCAACAAGTTCTAATAAGTCCAATGCTTTGAATGGCACTGAAGATATTTCTAGCGTTGATACAGATGGAAATGGTCAAGTAACGATTAAAGAAGCAAAAGCAGCAGGTTATAGCATGCCAATAACGAGTGATCACTGGTTATACCCATATATGAAAGACAATGATAACGACGGTATGGTAGGGGAATAAGCATCTAGAACTCAAGGCAAAGTAAATGAATGAAATAAACGGATGACCTACAGAAACAATCGGGAGCGATTGTTGAAGAAGCGAAGCTGTTCTTATTAAACGAACGGGTGCTTTAATTGAATATTCGCATCCAGAATTAATCAACCTTTATTATAAAAACCAAACTAGATAAATAAAGAACCGACTGTTTTGATCAAACTTTGTTTCAAAACAGTTGGTTTCTTTCTGTATAAAATCAACGTTTGCAACTTACTTGTAATCGAACTTTATTCAAAAGCTACAGTAATGATACTAATTTTAATCCATTTGAAAACTTAACACGTGCATAAATGGCTAAAATTCTTATGTGTTCTTTGCAACCGAGTGATTGGTATTAAGCGTTTTGCATACTTGTCATATTTAAATAGCTTGAAAATTTAATAATGAAAATCGATAATCCTATCTTTTATCGGAATCATTTCCTTCAAGAATAGAAAGGTAGATTGTTGAAGATACTCCGCCACCTTTTCAGGATAAGCCGACTATAATTCCTTCTAAACCTTCTGATCCCATACCGTTTGATTAGCAGGTTGTACCTTCGATTCTACAGCAACTCAATGAACCTAATCCGGAATGGTGGGCGCGACTTACTGACATAATCATGCCGACTCTTATTATAGGAGGTGGGTTCAGTAAGCTCAGCCTTGATATTGTGGGGGACCGGGGTAGCGGTTTGGATTACCGGCCATAGACTGTTGAACAAAGCTAGGAATGGATCAAAAGAAACTTAGGATCTTTTAAGTTTTAATGCAGCCTTTTTGATAAAGAAAATATCACTACCCTAAAGTTTTTTGTAAAATATGAATTAGCGAAGTATTTTTATTCAAACTTTATTTCGGACCAACAGAAAGAGACCTTGAAAGTTGTCAAGGTCTCAGTTTTATGTAGCCCTTTTAGAAATGATATTCAGCTAATGATTGATAAAGTTATTCACATAATAGAATTTGACGTAAAAACGATTGCTTTTTAGCAACGCATCTATCTTTTATAATAAAACCTGCATCTTCTATCATGTCATCAATTGTTTCAATTGTAACGACAATAACCTTATCGGCAATCCGACGAGCATGTTTTATAATATCAAATTGATCTTCTGGTGATGAATGCGTAAATAAGTTATAGGGTAAATCAATAATTGCGACATCATAGTGTTCTGTTACTTCTGAGATTGGACCTACTGTAATTTTGCCTGTTAATCCAAAATAAGCGATGTTTTCTCGGGAACCTTTGCAAACATTGTAATATAAATCTCGCCCTTCAATATTAATTCCCATGGAAAGGGCTTCAATTACTACTGTCCCTATACCACAACAAGGGTCAATCGCCCGTATGTTTTGAGGGTGAGGAACTGCGATATTCGCAACAGCACGAGCAACTCTAGTACTAAGTGCTGTTGAATAACTGTTTGGTTTGTGTAAATGTTTACGCCAAATAGATTCACTCTTCATATACTTTCCAAAATACCATGTTCCATCTACTAGCAAAAGACCAAATACAATTTCAGGATGATTTAGGTCTGGTTCGCCCTCAATGCATAATCCTATCTCACGTTCAATCAATCGACGCTCTGGTAGATGAATTTTCTTCGTTTCACCTATATCCATACCATTTAAACAAACTACTTTATAAGTAGCTTGATTTACTTCTATATCCTTCACCAAGGTCTTGAGGCTCTCTATATTATTTTCTTCATATAGCACTTCAAGTCTTTCTTGCATAAAAGGACTTCGGCTTGGATCAATTTTAATATTGCTTATAATATAATTTGATTGGGAATCAATACTAAAAAATGAACGCATCTCCATTCTACATAGATCGTACTCGTCAACATGATGTACATATGTGTATATAAATTTACTGTTATTTTGTTCGTTACTCAATTGATTATCATCCTTTTATATTGTTGTTCACTTGATTTTACTAACGTTCATAAAAACAAATGAAGTTACTCATTGTGTAATCGTATCATAGGCGTCTCTATCAAGCCACTCGATATCAATATCGATTCACAATTATGCCGCTTTTAGGATAATAGTGGAAAAAATCTGTAAGGAGAAATAATATAAAGATAGACATCTATTCATTTCAACAGGTCGGATTTTATGTTCCACAATAACAGGAGGGTGTTAAATGGTTGTAAAAGAAGAAATTTTACATAGAAAGGGAGCTAGAAAGGCTATTGAAATCCCTAGCGAAGTTTTAACGTTGCTGAATCAAGGGGAAATAGAGAGTGTTAATTTAACTGAGTGGCAAGCTGTTCACCATAGTACATTATTAAAAAATGTTCTCCCATCGATTGGACTAGAAGAAAAGTTAGAATTTATACTGACAGAGGTTGAGAAGCAAAAAGTTGAAACGGGAATGAAGGCTGTACGTTTAATAGGATCTTTATTAGAAAAAGCATTGGTAGATAAGAGCGATATAAAAAAAGAAGAGCTAATCAAAATATGCGCTCATCACGTATCTGATAGTGTCCGATGTTGGGCGGCATTTATGAATAAAAACAATGATTATTCTTTAGAAGAGAAGCTGTTGTATATCCGACCTTTCGCAGCAGATCATCATTTTGGTGTTCGGGAAATTGCTTGGATGTCAATAAGGGAGGACCTTGCAGCGAATATTGAAATGAGTGTAGATTTGTTAACGGAGTGGGCGAAAAGCGAAGATGAAAATATTCGTAGATTCAGTTTAGAATCCATTCGTCCTCGCGGAGTATGGACAAAGCATATAGAAGTTCTAAAGGAAGAACCGCAAATCGCACTTCCTATTTTAAATTTACTAAAATCAGATCCGTCAAAGTACGTTCAAGATTCAGTCGGCAACTGGTTAAATGATGCTAGTAAAACACAACCAGAGTGGGTAAGAAACCTTTGTGATAAATGGCAAAAAGAATCTCCGACTAAGGCAACTGAGAGAATCGTTAAAAAAGCTCAAAGAACAATAGTGAAAAGTTAGTTGGCTATTGAAAAATTACTATCGAGTTTTTTGAAAGTTGCTTGCTGACTTTGAAGATGAGTGTCAGAGAAGTCTACTTAGCCTTAAATTTTCCACAATAACAATCAACAAACCGAGCAAGCAAAAGGTATTAATCATGTTGCTAGATTGCTAAATATAATGTGAAGCTAATCGCAATAAACATGATCACAGAAGTTAAAGCTTCCAGAGGATATCACAGAATCGGAAAGGAATTCTTTATGCAAGCACAAAACTGATTCTGGATGTAGTTATGCCGAGGTATAATTGATTAGTCTATAGGATAATGGTTATATAGTAAATGGCGAAATATTTATGGGAATATTTCAAAAAGGAAGTGCGAAAATGAATCTAGAAATGGTAATGCAGGAGCTTGAGGCTCTTGGCAAGGAACGAACTAAAAAAATGTATATATCCAATGGTGCGCATGAGCCCCTTTTTGGCGTGGCAACAGGTGCAATGAAGCCAATAGCTAAGAAATTAAAAATAAATCAACCGTTAGCTGAAGAACTTTATGCCACAGGGAATTATGACGCAATGTACTTTGCAGGTATTATTGCAGATCCAAAAGCGATGACTGTGTCAGATTTTGATCGTTGGATGGATTCAGCATATTTTTATATGCTGTCTGATTATGTGGTAGCAGTAACTTTAGCGGAAGCAGATATTGCACAAGAAGTTGCTGATAAATGGATCGCAAGCGGTGAAGAGCTGAGAATGTCAGCGGGCTGGAGTTGCTACTGTTGGCTTTTAGGGAATCGCTTAGACGATGAATTCTCCGAGAGCAAAATTGCCAACATGATTGAAACAGTGAAAAATACGATTCTCGATTCGCCAGAACGAACGAAATCTGCTATGAATAATTTTCTATACACTGTTGGGCTTTCGTATTTACCGCTCCATGAAAAGGCTGTCGAAATTGCAAAGGAAATAGGTCCAGTAGAAGTTAAACGGGATAAGAAAAAAAGTAGTGTCCTGCATGCATACGAAAGTATTCAAAAGGACGTAGATAAAGGGAGACTTGGTTTCAAACGTAAATATGTAAGATGTTAGACAATAGCTACGCATCACGGACATTATTTATTTATCTGGGGGTTATCCAATATGGATTGATCCCCTTTTTGATTAAAGCATTTTAAGAAGACGATGCTTCGCTATTTCTTAGTAAAATAATTATAAATTACAATCGAGCTATTGTTATATTTTTACTTCTCTTAGCGAAGCTGATGTCACGGAAGCGGAAATTTCTTATTGGTTATTTAAAATTATAATACATAATAAAAAACCATCCTTAATATAAAATTGCTCTTAAAACGGGGACATTTTTAAACTAAAGGATGGTTTATCTTATGAAGTTGATAGGTTGAAAAACAACTTTATTTTCCAAATGGATTATCAATATAAGGGCCCTTCACTGTAATACGCATTAGCTGAGTAGACATAAATTTTGATGAATAAGGCATATCGTTTTCTAGCCACCAAACAATCACTTCAAGAAAGGCAGCGGCAAAATATCTGACAGCCATTTCACGTGGAACTGTCAGCTTTTTATCATCAGGCTGTGTAAAGTTTATGCCATTTGAGACAAAATCAATGATGATTTCCTTCATGCCTGAAGAGAAATAAGGAATGTCTTGTTCAGTTAAAAACACTTTATATAATTTGCAATTTAAAGAAATTTGCTCGAATAAATGTATCGTGTGGCTCATCTTCATCTTTTAAAAAATCAAATTCTATCTTGTCATCAAATGTAACATTAATACTTCCCACTAAATAATTCTGTACATCCAGGTATTATCGTAACACCAATGACGGCACCAACGATGGAAGAGGGAGGAGCTCTACCTTTCTATAAAACGTATACACAACTTCCATACTTGGGTGAACCAGAGAATGTAGCCTATGGCGTTGTATTTTTAGCATCTGACGAATCACGCTTTATGACAGGTGCAGAATTAGTCATCGATGGTGGTTGGACAGCTATTTAATAAAGAATAATTAAGCTTAAAATCTAGGTTTCATACAAAATGTGAGCCTAGTTTTTTTGTTGAATGCGTGAGTAGAAAAATTTCCGCGAACGAAAAATAAGAGGATAATACATAAAAATTCAAAAAAATAATTGACGCTAGTATTTAATGTGTGATAAAAATGATAGTATCAATTCGGGAAATTAATATTTGGGCAATGATAGGATAAAGTAGTGAAAATCTCCCTATTTCAGAGAGCTGGTGGTTGGTGCGAATCAGTATATAGATTATCATGAATTTCGACCTGGAGCATCTTTCATAAATCACATTTTGTGAGGAAGTGGAAGACGGTAGTGAATACCGTTATCAAATAAAGTGGTGAAGAATTTTATTCACAACAAGGGTGGTACCGCGATATATATCGTCCCTACGTATTTACGTAGGGACGTTTTTACTTTCTTTCAGCAAAATCTCATACCTTTATGGGTGTGAGATGAATGCGGTTTTAAGTCACTTTTCAGAGGGGTTCCTAACATCTGTACCTGTCGCTACGCTTTCGGTACAAAAAACATCCGCTGAAAGAAGTTAAAGCCTCCGGCGGATTAGGTCTAACTCTTGTTGTATTTTCATAACTAGGGTGGTACCGCGATATAATATCGTCCCTACGTATTTGCGTAGGGACGTTTTTTATTCAGGTCTAACTCTTGTTGTATTTTCATAACTAGGGTGGTACCGCGATATTATATCGTCCCTACGTTTGCGTAGGGACGTTTTTTATTCAGGTTTTACTCTTGTTATATCTTCATAACTAGGGTGGTACCGCGATATTATATCGTCCCTACGTATTTACGTAGGGACGTTTTTTATTCAGGTTTTACTCTTGTTATATCTTCATAACTAGGGTGGTACCGCGATATTTTTATCGTCCCTACGTTTTCGTAGGGGCGATTTTTATATGGAAGAGAGTGGTTGTATGAGAAAGGAGTCACGAAAGACAAATATGAAAAAAGCCCGGATTGGAATAAACAAAGAAATAGAAAAAGAGAGGAGATAAAGAGATGAATTCACAGCAATGGACATCGAAATTAGGCTTTATTTTAGCCGCAGCAGGTTCAGCAATAGGTCTTGGAGCGATTTGGAAGTTCCCGTATATGGCCGGTATTGGAGGTGGCGGTGCGTTCTTCCTTATTTTCATCGGTTTTACGTTATTAATTGGTTTACCGTTATTATTGGCGGAATTTGTTATTGGAAGAAGTACACAAAAAGAGGCTGTTGAAGCATATAGAACTATTGCTCCTAAGACACTGTGGCCGTGGGTTGGTAAATTAGGGATTGTAACTTGTTTCATATTGCTTTCATTCTACAGTGTTGTGGGTGGCTGGATTTTATTATATTTATGGAATGCAATTACAGGTAGACTATGGGAAGGTAATGGTTCGTACGAAGCAACTTTTGGAGAAATCATTTCCAATCCATTTTTAGCGGTTGGATCACAGCTATTATTTATTTTCATTACTATTTTTATCGTAAGTAAAGGTGTACAAAACGGTGTTGAAAAAGTAAATAAATATTTCATGCCAGCATTATTTGTTTTATTCTTTGTATTAATTATCCGTGCTCTTACATTAGATGGAGCTGGAGAAGGGGTTCGCTTCTTCTTGCAGCCTGATTTCTCAAATGTAACATCTGAAATTATTTTATATGCGATGGGGCAATCATTCTTCTCATTATCTGTCGGTGTAGGAGTAATGGTAACGTATAGCTCATACTTACCGAAAGAAGAAAGTTTACCGCGTTCCGCATTTTCTATCGTCGGTTTAACGCTTGTGATTACATTGCTTGCAGGGCTTGCTATTTTCCCGGTAGTATTCGCATTTGGAATGGAACCATCTCAAGGGCCAGGTCTATTATTTATTGTATTGCCAGCAATTTTCAGTAAAATGGCATTTGGGAAATTGTTCTTTATTATTTTCTTGCTACTATTTTTCTTTGCAACAATAACATCAGCGATTTCAATGTTGGAAATTAGCGTTGCCTCTTTAACGACAAAAGGTAAAGGGAAACGCGAAAAAATGGCATTGATTGTTGGATTACTTATCTTTGTTGTGGGGATTCCATCGGCGCTATCATTTGGCGTATTAAGCGATGTGAAATTGTTTGGAAAAACAATCTTTGATTTAGCAGACTTTACAGTAAGTAATATTCTTATGCCACTCGGTGTATTATTAGTTGCTATCTTCGTACCGTTTAAAATGAAGAAAGATGTATTAATGAGAGAACTGGATGTAAGTAAAAATAAAGGCTATAAATTATTTGTATTATGGTTATTCTTACTCCGCTATATAGCACCAATTGCAATTATTATCGTATTTTTAAATGTAATTGGAGTGATTTAACAGACAAAAGGCCCTAGCATAACGTTATGTTAGGGCTTTAACCATTATCCAAAAACTGCTCAGGTCACCAAAAATACTCCTCCAGTTCCTACGATTACTGCCCTCAACGGAATAAAAGCGGAAACCTACCCAAATCAAAGGTTAATACCTTCCTAAAAAAGATGGAATATCTAAAAAATGACTTGACATCGATCGGAAATAGCACAAACATCACAATTTTTTCTGCATATCATAATGGAGTAAGCGTTTTCTTCAATTAATATGGAAGAAAGGCACTACAATTCAATCAAGTTTGCTGCAAAACACTTTGTTACAAAACTTTTAAGTATGCACAAAAGAGTTATTTCACGATGTACACATTTTGTAACTTGGTTTTATTACGACACTTCGAGAAAAGGGATCAAGCCATAAGTCATCCCCGAATAGTTTCGACTTGTTGTTGTAATAATGATTCACATCCAGCAGTTGAAGTGATACATCTTTATACAAGCAATATTATTCAAATGGAAATCCACATTTATTTTGTAAAGACGTGGTTCGTTTTGTCATGTCTAATCTACTGTTAAAAATTCTATAAAATAAATGATTTCAGCTAGTTCAGACAAATATTTTTACGATTATAGGAATTCTACGAAAAAAATTTGCAAAAACCTTAACTATTTCATACGAAATCCGTATAATAAATCAAACAGCGTGAAAATTGTCCATTTCCATCAGTTAATTGTGTGAATTTTTTAAATTGTATTGACGTGGGGAACGATAATTTGTACACTGTGTACATTCAATTGTTTTTTGGAGGAATACATTTAAATTAAAAAGTTAGGATTTGATGGTTATGATCGTATGTAAGTTTGGTGGAACATCTGTAGCAAGTGCAGAACAAATTCAAAAAGTAGCAAACATTGTAAAATCTAATCCGGCACGTAAAATCGTAGCCGTTTCGGCACCTGGGAAGCGCTCTGGTGAAGATATAAAGGTAACAGATTTATTAATTAACTTAGCAATGGCAGCATTAAAAAATGAAGATATTGAAGATGAATTACAAATCGTTGTGAATCGCTTTATGGCGATTGCGGATGGTTTGGAGTTAGATCATACAATTTGTGACGTGATTGCAGAAGATTTACGTGAACGTGTACTAGGTGATAAATCGAATGAGGAATTATTTATCGATAGCATCAAAGCTGCAGGGGAAGACAATAATGCGAAGCTGATCGCTGCTTATTTTAATTCAATCGGCATGCCGGCCCGCTACGTAAGTCCAAAAGATGGTTTGGTCGTCAATGATTTACCTGAACGCACGTATGCATTACCAGAGGCTTATGTAAATTTAGCACCTCTAAAAAACACTAAAGAAATTATTGTGTTCCCAGGTTTCTTCGGTTACACTAAAGCGGGCATATTGCGTACATTTGACCGCGGTGGCTCTGATATTACAGGCTCTATTTTAGCAGCTGCTGTTGAAGCAGAACTTTATGAAAACTTTACGGATGTGGATTGTGTGTTCTCCGCAAATCCGAAAGTCGTGAATGATCCAGTGGAAATTAAAGAAATTACGTATCGCGAAATGCGCGAATTATCCTATGCAGGCTTTTCAGTTTTCCATGATGAAGCGTTAATGCCTGTCTACAAGATTGGGGTGCCAGTTAACATAAAAAATACAAATAATCCATCAGCTCCAGGTACTCGTATCGTACCAAGGCGCTCTGCAGCAGCGCGTCCAGTTACAGGTATCTCGGCAGACAGTGGCTTTTCAACTTTGTATGTATCAAAATATTTAATGAATCGTGAAGTAGGCTTTGGACGTAAGCTTCTACAAATTTTAGAAGATGAAAATATTTCATATGAACACACACCGTCTGGTTTAGACGATATTTCTGTCATTATGCGTTCAAATCAAATAACACTTGAAAATGAAGAACGAATTCTTTCTCGTGTGAAAAATGAATTACAAGCAGATGATGTGCAAATGCGTCATGGTTTCTCTATGATTGTTATAGTAGGCGAAGGCATGCGTAATAACACAGGTCTAGCGGCACGTGCTGCAACTGCGATTTCGAAAACAGGTGCAAATATAGAAATGATTAATCAAGGTTCATCTGAAGTTAGTCTAGTATTCGGTGTGCTACAAGAATATGAAAACCAAATTTTACAAGCACTATATGAGGAATTTTTTGCACATGTAAGAGTGTAAGGAAATAAAGTGAAAGCTTTAATCAGTGGGGATTCTTTACCCCACTGATTAATAGTGTTCACCAATCGGGCTTTTACGGGCATTTAATGATCTACATAACTTCTTTGCTTTCGCTAAATTTTGAGGTGGGAGTCTTGTACCTGTCGTTTCACTTTTGGTACAAATAAATGACTGCCCGTTTACTGCGCTAATCCTTGAACTGGATTAGTGTTTTCTTTTTGACGGGAATACGGTAAAATCGAGGGCGTACATTGATTGGAGGTCTTTCTTTTGAAAAAATTATCGATTGGTATGTTTCTATCAATGATTGGCATACTTTTTGTTTGTTTAACTATTATGGATATATTACCGTCCTCAACAAAAACAATGAAAATTGTCTATATCGGTATTGGCTGGGTATTCATCATTGCGGGTTCTGTTATTCGTTTTAAAACCTTAAAACAAAGGCAATAACGGAAAATCTCGAAATTGAATTGTTATGACACGCGAATTTATGATACAATTTCAAAAAAATAAATAATTTGAGTATTATGAAGTTGTAATGCTGTACGAAAATTCAGAAGGTTCAAATTTGGGTAAATCATTAATTTAAGAATGAAAAGTACAAATTCTTCTTTGTAAGAATTTGTTTTTTTATTTTTATCTACATTCAGCCAATGTTTTCTGTGCGAAAGCGAAGCGACAGCTACATTGTCTTTCTGCGCGAAAGCGAAGCGACAGCTACAATTTCGCCAAGGCGTAGTTGATTAATGATGCACAATACATTAAATAGGAGGCGGGATAATGCCAGTACTACGCAAGGAAGATATTCATATTTCCGATCATTATGTTGCCGTCCAAACTGATTTTCAGATGAAGGTCGTATCCTCAGCAGTACATAATCCGGGCTTTGGCTTTTATACACATTTGATGAATCGTTCAGTGCCTTATACATATGATGAACGCAAACCACGGTTAGAATTACAACGTTTTTTACAGTCTGAGGGCTTTCCGATTGACAATACAGTTGCGATGATGACTGCTGTTTATGCTCGGTATGCAACAATTCGTGAGTTTACATATGAAGGAATTCATCTTGTCATAATGATTACAGCTGGTCTTGGCAATGCGGTTGATATTACGCGTGCCTTTCATCGTCAGGAGAAGTATCATGCTGGGACTATTAATACGTGGGTACTGATAAATGGAAGATTGTCGGATGAAGCTTTATTTCAGGCAATGATTTCTACGACAGAGGCAAAGGTCAAGGCACTTATTGATGAGGGGATAACAGATCCAACAACGGGTACACAAGCTACAGGTACTTCAACGGATAGCTTGCTGATTGCTTCAACAGAGGAAGGCGACTACCATCAATATGCAGGACCGATTACGATGCTAGGGAAAGTTATTGGCCACAGTGTTTATGAAACGATGCGTGAGGCCATTCAAAAATATAAAAAAGACAAAGAGGAGAATCCTTTATGATGGCACTGATGATTGCCTGTATCATCGGGCTTGTTTTTGATTTAGTAGTGGGTGATCCTCCTAAAATGCCTCATCCTGTACGCTGGATAGGGAAGCTCATTCAATCTCAAACAGAAATATGGAATAAAGGTAGAATGAGAAAGTTTCGTGGCATGGTGATGGCGCTCTCTGTAGTTGGTACAACTATGTTTGTTGTGACTGCCATAATGCTACTAAGCTATCAAGTTAGCGCACTATTTGGCATATTGGTTGAGGGCTTACTAATTGGGATTGGACTAGCACAGCGTAGCTTGAAGGAAGCGGCGATGGCTGTCTATGAACCGCTCGTCAAAGGAGATTTTGCTGAAGCGCGCGTGAAGCTTTCTTGGATTGTCGGCCGTGATACGAAGAAGCTTGACGAAGATGAGATTGTGCGCGGTGTTGTGGAAACGGTCTCAGAAAATACGAGTGACGGTGTAACAGCTCCATTATTTTATGCCTTTTTATTTGGTGCAATAGGGTTATGGGGTTATAAGGCAGTCAATACGTTAGACTCGATGATTGGCTATAAAAACGAAAAATATAAAGATTTTGGTATGTTTGCTGCAAAGCTAGATGATGTATTAAATTTTATTCCAAGTCGATTAACTGGCCTATTGATGGTGCTAGGTACGAAAAATGAAACAAACGTATCCCTCGGTAAGCGCTTAAAACGTTGGGCTCAGGATGCGAAAAAGCATCCAAGTCCTAATAGTGGTTATTTAGAAGCAGCTACAGCTGTTCAATTAGGGGTACAGCTTGGTGGAAAAAATACATATCAAGGTGTCGTTTCTTATCGAGCAATAATGGGCGAAAAATTAGTTCCGTTATCAAAAGAGCATATTGCAACGTCTGTGATTCATATGCGCATTGCTACCTTGCTCTTTACTCTTGTTATGTTAGCAATGGAGGTGTTAATTTTTGCAATTACCTAATCACGGAGCAAATCCGCAAAATGTTTATCAGCAGCTAGGGCTAAATATACCCGAAGAGGTGTATGATTTTAGTGAAAATGTCAATTCGGCAGGGCCACCTCCATTCGTTGAGGCGCGTTGGCGGACATTTTATCCGCTTATTCAACGCTATCCAGATCCGGACGGCGAGCCTTTTTTAACAAAGGTAACAGCTTTTCATGATGTTCAGAAAGATTCTGTATTACTAGGTAACGGTGCATCCGAGCTTTTTAGTGGGCTAGCTAGACGTTACGCCAATAAGCGTGTTATTATCGTACACCCAACTTTTTCAGAATACGATCGTACATTACGAGCAGCAGGTGCTAAAATTGTGCCCATTATTGTAGAGGATATTATTCATTATACATTGCCAATGGAGCATCTGAAGCATGAAATGGTCAACGCAGATGCATTATATATTTGCACACCGAATAATCCAACGGGGGTGCTTCCTAAGAAAGAGGAGCTTCTCGAATTAATCTCACATGGGGCGAAGGCCAATTGTGAGCTTGTTATTGATGAGGCATTTATTGACTGGGTAGATGAAGCCTATTCATTGATCCCGCATGTGGCTGAAAATCCTCATTTGATTGTCGTTCGTTCTATGACAAAAATGTATGCAATTCCAGGATTACGCCTTGGCTATTTAGTGGCGAGTCCAGTGGTTGTTGCTGAGCTAAAGTCTATTTTACCGCATTGGAACTTGAATGCCTTTGCCCTTGTTATAGGTACAGGCTGTTTAGATGAACAAGTATATTGTGAGCAAGCCATTGCCTATGCTAAACATCAACGGGAATCGCTACAGCAATATTTACAAGAAAAAGGTTGTCAGGTGACAAATAGTGTAACGAATTATGTATGTTTTGCATTACCGAAAAATCAGCAAGCAGATACATTTTTCACATATTGTTTAGCAAAGGGCGTCGTACTGCGCCATACAAAAAACTTTATGGGCTTAAATGGTGAATGGTTCCGTATTGGAATTAAAGATATTACAGCTATGACGTATTTACAGAATTGTTTGCAGGCGTGGTTTAACGCAAAATAGGGGTGAGCAAGTTGACAACTTTTTATTTAGTGAGACATGGTGAAACAATGTGGAATAAAGAGCATCGACTACAGGGATGGTTAGATTCCTCATTATCTGAAAATGGTATTTTGCATGCAGAAAAACTTCGAGATCATTTGGAGAAATTCCCTTTTGCAGCGGCATATAGCAGTTCAAGTGGCCGTGCTAAGGAAACGTTGCATATTCTTATAGGTGATCGTCAGCTTCCAATATTTTATGAGGATAATTTACGAGAGATTTTTTTAGGGGAATGGCAAGGGAGAACAGTCGAGGACATTATGACTACGAATCGCCTTGACTATGAATTTTATACTGATTACCCTGGACAATTCGTCGCAACCCATACGGAAAGTTTTGGTACGGTAACAGAACGAGCAATGTTTACGTTAAGGAAAATTGCAGAAAAATATCCCGAGAACAATGTTTTAATTGTGTCCCATGCTGTTACGATTAAATGCATCATTAACGCCATTTTAGGGCGCAGCATCAATCAGCTGTGGGCAGAACCATTTATTCATGGTACAAGTGTAACGATTATTGAACAAGTCGAGCAACAATGGCTCGTTAAAGATATCGGTAACATTCAACATTTACAATAGGAGGCGTAACTATTGCCACTGATTTTCATTACAGGGGGAGTACGCAGTGGTAAATCCCACTTTGCTGAAAAAGCGGCTGTTTCTCACTATCAAACAAAATTTTTGCAAGTGCAACGACTTATTTATATTGCTTCTGGAGTAGCGATGGACCAAGAGATGAAGAAACGAATATTGCGCCATCAGGCAGACAGACGTGCACAAAACATTGAATGGCTGACGATAGAAGCACCTTATGACATCGCAGATACTTTGCATAAATTGACCGATGGAGATGTCGTGTTATGGGACTGTGTTACGACATGGCTGACGAATGCGTTTTACGAGGGTTTTGACAAGGGAACTCCATGTGTAGAACAACCAGGCTGTTTAGAGAAGAAGCTTAATGTTTTAAAAAATGCGGTAGAGACGTTACTTGAGAAAAGGGTGACGTTTTTTATCGTCTCGAACGAATTATTCGATGAGCCTCCATATTCTAACGAAGAAGTTGAATTATACCGACAAATGCTTGGGAAATTACATCAATGGTTCGTGTCTATAGCGGATGAGGCGTATGAAATAAACTATGGTGTCGTAAAGAAATGGAAATAATGAATGACGCATTGAAAATAAAAAGAAGGTGGCAAGACGATGAAAAATTTCTGGCATAGTATGCAACTTGCATTTCAATTTTTTACAGTTTTGCCGGTACATAAAGAAATTCCTTTAACAAAGGCAACTATTACCGGGATGTTCGCCTTTTTGCCATGGATAGGGGCTCTCATGGGTACCACAGTGGCAGCGGTTATATATGGTTTAACAGAGTGGACGGCGAGCAGTGAAATCTTGCTTTCCTTTGTAATTGTCGGATTATTCGCCTTATTTACTGGTGGTTTACATTTAGACGGTTTTATAGATATGGGGGATGCTTATTTTTCATATCGGGATCGTGAGAAGCGGCTAGAAATTTTAGATGATCCACGTGTTGGCGCATTTGGTGTACTTTCAGTGCTATTTTTAGTGCTTGGTAAATTTGTCATTCTGCATGAGCTATTCGTGCAGCAAAAGTTAGCACTGTGGATGCTTGTGTTTATTCCGTTATTAACACGAGTAGGTATGAGCTTTTATTTTATGTCGCTCAAGTGCTCAAAAGAAAAAGGGCTTGCTTACTTTTTTAAAACACATATTAAGCCGGGAGTACTTATCAGTTTTATGCTTATAACACTAGTTGTGGCCTATAGCAGCTTGTTGTTTGTCATAGGTTTTACAATTGTTCCATTAGTGTTGATGGCTGTATTAGCGATTGCCTTTTTAGTCTTTAGACAATTTACAGTGCGCAACTTTGGTGGCGTTTCAGGGGATTTACTCGGTGCATCAATTGAAGGGATGGAGGTTGTGCTATGGGTGACGTTGTTATTGTGCGCATAATGAGACATGCACCAACAAAGGAAAATTTGGAAAAGCGTTATATCGGCTGGACAGATTCTACATTAGCTGACGCATCTTTGCTGACTATTGTAGATAAAGATGTTAAGAAGGTGTATGGTAGTGATTTATTGCGCTGTAGGGAAACAGCTGCCCGTTATTTCCCGAATGCAACATATCTGTCTGATAGGAGATTTCGAGAGTCGAACTTTGGAGAATTTGAAGGGCGCACATATGAGGACTTAAAATCCGATAGTCGTTATTGTGCATGGTTAGATGATCCCGTACAGTCACCACCTCCAAAAGGGGAAAGCTTTGATACCTTTTGTACGCGTGCAATTGAAGGGTTCACTGCATTACCAAAAGATGAAGACGTTTATCATCTCGTCGTGCATGGTGGAGTTATGCGTGCGCTTCTCGTAGCATTTGCACCAACTGAGCAACCTTTTTGGTCGTATCAAACACCGCATGATAAAATGTTTTCTTTAACGTTTACAAGAAAGGCTTGGGAGGAGGGAGCGAGATGCATGTCTTTATCGGAGGAGCCTATAGTGGAAAAACCGACTATGTCATGAAATTACTTGCAGGCCAGAAAGTTGAGCTTGTAGATGGCTATGTTCCTGATGTCAGTCCAGCCTGTGATGTACTAGTTATTAAAAACTTAGAGAAGTGGCTCGTAACACAAGATCTTGAGGATGATGAGCCCCTTGTCAGAACCATTTTGACAAGACTAAAGACTCTTGAAGAAAATTGTGCCCTCTATATAATAGTAATCGATATGGGACGTGGAGTTGTGCCGATGGAAAAACAAGCACGATTGCTGCGTGATACATGTGGGCGATTATACCAGGCATTATTTGCTGAAGCCGAACAAATCGTACGCATTTGGTACGGTATCGGGGAACAAATCAAATGATATAGTTTTAATAAAAATTTTATTAGGCTTTTTTGGGGATAAGATTTCCAAGGACGTATGCTTTGTAAATAAGTTGATTGGAGTGGAGGTTGGGCGACTCCTTGGGGATTAGCGATAGAGGAACGAAGGCTAAGATCATCACATCCTGTGAGAACGCCTTCGTGACCAACATCGTGCTGTTGCTGTCGCTACGTTGCACTACGCTTTCGCACAGACAAAAACACTTTGCTGCCGCTACGTTAACACTACGCTTTCGCGCAAAAAACACCTGTTGCCCCAAGCGGCTCATCGGACGCCCCCAGGAAGCTTTGCTCTGTGCGAAAGCGAAGCGACAGCAACAGCAACAAAGCGCCCAACCGGAACGGAAATCAACCCCGCGCTATGATAAAAAAATATAACGAAAAGAGGAAATGGAATGGATCGACAAAGATTGATGAAATTGACGCTTACTGCCATGGTAGCGGCAATTTGTGCAGTGGGTGCAGTCATTAAAATTCCAACATTTATTTCAACTGCTGCGCTTGACTCTGCACCTGCATTTTTGAGTGTTGTATTTTTATCTCCAGTATTAGCTGGGGTTGCGGGGGTAATTGGGCATTTTATATCAGCCTTAACTACCGGCTTCCCCTTAGGACCACTACATATTATTATCGCAGTGGAAATGTTTATTGTTGTATGGATCTTTGGAGTTATGCATAAAAAAGGAATGCATTTCTGGAAATGGCCAGTGGCACTTATTTTAAATGGCGTTGTAGCACCATTACCATTTTACTTTATCATTAGTCCGGCATTTTACTGGACGTCATTGACTAGTCTTCCATTGGCAACACTCATAAATCTAGTAATCGTAGCAATTGCGATGCCAATTCTGTCGAAGGTATTTGTGCGTAAGGAAGGTCGAGTACATTGAGAAATGCAATAAAAGTAGGTGAGCTGATTGCTACAACAGATAATGCTGCAGCAATTGGCGAAAAACCACAAGATGTTGTGTCTGCTTCAGACAAAATTACAGCATACTTCACTGCACGTGTTACTTTTTTAGAGCAGCTTGCTGCAAATGCTTTACCAAGGCATATTTTGCTCGCTAATTTTTCAGGGGATGCAGCATGGTCTCGTTATGTTGCAGGTATTCAACAGGTTTTTGATGAGGTTGGTCTTATTTCCCCGCAAATAGACGGTAGCACAGAGTCCAATATGCCGACTCTACAATCAGGTTTGTCTATAACGATGCTTGGTGAGCAACAGAAACGCACATCAACTAAGCATGAGCACCTAAGTTGGTACACATATGGACTACCACTTGTAGGCAATGAAGTCCTTGCACAGCCTGAAGATGTCGCACAGCTAAAACCTATTTTTCACGCGTGGAAAGAGGGGATAGTGCAGCAAGTATGGCCAGTTGGATCAAAAGGTCTGCAAACAGAATTTACCCGACTTTTTGGTGAGGAACAGGTCAAAAGTTTATTAGATGTTAAAAAATCGGCTGGTCCATGTGCAGTAGTTATGCTAGGTATACAGCCAGAAAAAGAGCAGCTAGCACAAAAAATTTTTCCTAGAAATTTTGAAAAACTACGTAAAACTGCATTGTAATTGGGCTTGATTTGAGAAAAGGTAACGGTTTCAAGCTTAAATGCAGTAATGAATCGTACGTTTTACTTTTGGTGTACAGAGCCAGTGCTAGAGCGACGGATGTAGAAGATAACAGCTTTGATGATATGTAAAAAACTTTAGAGAAAAAATAGCCATGTTAGCGTGATTATTGCTGACATGGCTTTTTTTTAGTTTATTCAAAAAAATCTGATTCGAAAAATGGTGGGATGCCAGCTTCCTTTAAAAAGTATTTGTATTCAGTAGGGGCTTCTAAAAGTGATTTATTAGGAAGTAATACCTCATCTCTTAATCGTTGAACGAGTTGAGCATTTAATTCTGGAAACCATTTTTCGTACGGTACTTTTCTTTCTTCTTCTATAGAAATTAAAAAATTAATAATATATTCAAACATCACGGGGAAATCTTGTTAAATTTGATGATGATGAGCAACGATGGCCTCGATGTAATTATTCAATTCATGAAACGGTTCATTTGGATCATACCCACCTAAATATTTTCGGTTGTGCTGTGGAATAAAGGTAAATCCACTGAGAGCATGCCATGCACCGAGCATTACTGTAAAAGCGGCAAGGGCACATCTCCGTGTTTCTAAATCTCGATCGTTAAAAAAACGATAATAGTCATCATACTCAAAACCGCTACTAGTATAAAAACCTCCAATACCAAAATTTTTAAGTCTCTCTGTTACTTTTTCTACAATAGATTTTGTAGAAGGTTCTGTTTGTAATGATTGATTTGTAGCAAGCGTGATAATTTGATCACTACTACAATCTAATCGATGACCTAAATAAGAAATTGTTCGAGAGTACTTTAATATATCTTGATTAGTTGTCATATAAACGAGGTTGTCAATTAAGAAGCCCATAGCTTCAGCATGTTCTCCTAAGTTAAATAATGACATCGCGTAGAAAACTTTCATTTGTTCCTTATTAGGAAATTTACAAAATGCTTCTTGGAATAGTTTTTTTGCCTCTACAAAACGTTCGTGTGTTCGATAAATGCATCCTAATTTGACGTATGCGTCCTCCAGTTCTTCATCTGATAAACCTAATTCAATTGCTTTCTCATAAAATGGCATTGCCTTTGTCTCTTCAGCTAAAATATCAAAGCTGCGTGCACATTGATAGTGGAGGGAAGGATTGAGCTGATCATTTGATAATAACCCCAAAAACATTTCTTTCGACTCTCGTAGTTTTCCTTGTCTTCGTAAATGTAATGCACTTTCTATAGTGTTTTCCATGATTTATCCTCGCTTCTGCTTTAATAATGGACTAATTAATTTAGGGCTCATACCAAAAATTAGAGCTGATATATGTTAAATCGTTTAGATGAATGGAGTGAAGGTTGGACGCCTCCAGGATAGCGCCCAGTCGTAACGGCCATCAACCCCACGTTATGGTAATGAGCCAATATATTACTATAATTATTATACTGAAAAAAAAGGGTTCAATCTCCTTTTTTGTCTAAAAATTTATGTCCCGAATATTACGAGACACAATTGCCAATTGAGATATGCAGAGGTTGAAGAAGCTGTTAAAATCGCTAATGCCCATAACTTTATTAAATATTTACCAGCACAGTATGATACACTTGTATAGGCAGGTGGCGCAAACTTAAGTAAAGGTCAACGACAATTATTGGCTATTGCCCGGGAAATTTTAGAAAATTCGGATATTTAAATTTGGGTAATGCTATATCGAGTGTAGATACGCAAATCGAGGTCGATATTCAAAAAGGTTTACAGCATTTAATGCAGGGGCGAACAAGCTTTGTTATTGCGTACCGTTTAAAAACAATCGAAAATGCTGACCAAATTCTTGTTTTTCAACAAGGTGAAATCGTTGAGCAGGGTAATTACCAACTGCTCATGCAAAAACAAGGTATTTATAGTAATCTCCAGCAACAACTTTTGCTTGAGAAAGTGGAATAAAATATTGAAGGCTATCTATTAAGTACGTATAAACTTATTAGACAGTTTCTTTTTTTACCTATCGTGGAAGATATTTGGAAATGTTATGATGCATCAAAATTCAACTTTCGAAGGTGAGGTATTAAAATGTACGAATTAAAAACAAAAGAAACTGATGAGAGTGTTATTGAATTTATTGAAAATGTAGAGCATCCTAAAAAGCGTGAAGATGCTTACCGACTATTGGATATTTTTGCTGAAGTAACAGGGTATGAAGCAAAAATGTGGGGGCCAAGTATTATAGGATTTGGTAAATATCATTACAAATATAAATCTGGACATGAGGGCG
Organism: Lysinibacillus sp. NPDC094177; assembly: GCF_050279145.1. Lineage (NCBI taxonomy): Bacteria > Bacillati > Bacillota > Bacilli > Caryophanales > Bacillaceae > Lysinibacillus > Lysinibacillus sp. NPDC094177. Next base: position 195,803 of record NZ_JBNNTW010000003.1, read on the forward strand.
ATGCACCTTTAGTTGGATTCTCACCTCGAAAAGCTAAAACCAGTTTATATTTTGCGCCAGGCGACAGTGAGCGTGACAATTTATTAAAGGATTTTGGTAAACATACAACAGGAAAAGCTTGTATTTATATTAATAAACTAGCGGATATTGATGTGGAGATATTAAAGTCGCTCATCCAACGATCTGTAACCTTTTTACAAGAGACCTATCCTGATCAATAATTTTCTAGGATCAAAAGCTGTCTAAGTGGAGTAAACACCACTTTTAGACAGTTTTTTATTTGCCTAATCACAAAAAATTAATTAGAAATTTATTTTTCTTGTTTATCCTTTCATTATCAACTGAAAGGGGAATTATATGAAAAAGAAGTTTAAGAAAATAGTTATTTATTTTATAGCGGCTGCGCTTATTGGACTAGTGGTGATCTTCAGCTATCATCAATATCAGCTTAGTAAGGAATCTAATCTTTTGGGGAATAAAGGTACACTTGTTGAGGTAGATCATCAAAAAATCAATGTTTACACTGAGGGTGATGGTGAGGACACTTATGTGTTTATGGCAGGTTCAGGGGTTGCGGCACCCATTTATGAAATGAAGGGGCTTTACAGTAAATTTTCGCAACAACATAAGATTGCTGTTATTGAAAGAGCGGGATATGGATATAGCGATGTCTCGAAGGACGAACGAGATATTGATACAATTTTGGCACAAACGAGAGAAGCGCTCCTGAAAAGTGGAAATAAGCCTCCTTATATATTAGTACCACACTCCATTTCAGGGGTTGAAGCGATTTATTGGGCACAAAAATATCCTGAAGAAATTAAAGGGATTATCGCGCTTGATATTGGTTTGCCAAGTCAATATGTGGAGCATAAAATGGGAGCGGTTGATTTATGGACTGTTAGGGGAATGAATTTGCTAACGAAATTGGGTGTACAACGATTAACACCTTCTAAAGTGTTTAATCCGGAAGTAATGAAGCAATCGTTTTTAACGGAGGAAGAAAAAGAAATTTATAAAGCACAGTCCTATAAACAACTTTTTAATGATGATATGAAAAATGAGTTACTACATGTGTATGAAAATAGTTTAAAATCAGAAGAGCTTCCGAAACCAAAAGACACACCGATATTATTAATAGATGCCATTGCTGAACTAAATAAAGATTCGAAATTTACGAAGTACCATAGCCAGAAATATGCGGAATTTGCCGAGCAAATTAACATAACAGATGTGAAAGAATTAAGTGGTACCCATAGTATCTATTTATATAAACCTGATGAGATTTATAATCTTGCTATAGAATTTATGGAGACTAAAGTTAACAACAAAGAAAGGTCGAGGTAATGAAAGGAATTACGATTTTAATAGTAGAAGACGACCAAATGATTGGCGATTTGATGCAAAAAATACTACGACGAGAAGGCTACGATGTTGTATGGAAAACTGATGGACGTGAAATTATGAACCTTATCCATCAAATTGATTTAGTCATAATGGACATTATGCTTCCAGGGGAGGATGGCTATCAGCTGACGAAGAACATTAAAAGCTTAGGCTTAAATATCCCCATTATTTTTCTTTCAGCTCGGAATGATATTGAGAGCAAGCTTCAAGGGTTAACAGTTGGTGAAGATTATATGACAAAACCATTTGATCCGAGAGAGCTTCTTTTAAGAATGCAGAAAATGCTAGAGCAGCAATATGGAACATTTACGCAAATCCAGCATCTATTGATTGATATTGAGCATCGTAAATTATTTAAGAATAATATACATGATGAAATTTCATTGACTGCGATCGAACGTAAAATCTTCTTTTATTTATTTGACAACAAGGATAGGGTGTTAACGAAGGATCATTTTTTTGACTACTTATGGCCGCTTGAAGATCGAAATCAAAATATCATCAATGTTCACATAAAAAAGATCAGAACGAAAATTAATGATTCATCAGGTATCATCCTACAAAATATTTACGGAGAAGGGTATCGATTAAATACCTACATAAAGAAATGACTTTAAAAACAAAATACCGATTATTATTATTTACTGCTATAGTCAGCGTTCCAATTGTATTGTTAGGGATTAGTGTGTCGATGTCTATTATGTATGAATTCGTCTTTAAAAATAGAAATAAAGGCACGCCATTCCATGAATCTTTCGCCTATCCAACCATGCTTATTGTGTTCTTCGTATCATTATGTTTGCTAGCATTTTTATTTTCGAAATCGATCAATTCTTTACTAACGAAAATTAATATGCTAAATAAAACGATTCGCGACTTAGCGAGTAATGAAAGAATACCGAGTACTTTAGAGGTGGGTAGTGAGGATGAAATTGGACAGTTAATTCAGTCGGTTAATATACTAATTGAGCGAACTACCTATCGGGAATTAGAGCTTAAACAACAGCAAGAGCTGCAAAAAGAGCTACTGCAAAAACTAAGGCACGACATTAATACCCCGTTAACAGCTATCCGTTTACAATTATTTTATCTAGAAGATACCTATAAGGAACAACCCAAATTGGTAGAATCCTTGAATGAGCAAATTCAATATATCGCTAGCTTAACGAATGAATTTAATTTACAGTCCTTAGACACAATGGAGAATTCTTATATCGTTACGGAGGAAGTGCAACTCACGACATTGTTAGAAACGATGATAAAAAAATGGAGCTATTTATATAGAATGCAAAACATCGAAATAATTTATCATCCAGAGGATACCGATATTACATTTATGAGCAATGAACTATGGCTACAACGAATGTTCGATAATGTGTTCCAAAACACATTGAAACATTCAAAAGCTACAAAGCTTGAGGTAACAATGAAAGATAGTAAGGTTTTCATGATGGATAATGGTATTGGCTTTGAACAAAATCGTGTAGGTGAGGGTCTAGGCTTGAAGATTATTGATGACATCGCTAGAATTCTTCAAGTAAACTATGCACTATATTCATACGAAGAAGGGACATCATTTTGTTTTACTATTTCAACCTAAAACAACGGCTTTTTTCACTTTGCCGTTGTTTTTTTATTACATCGAAAAAAGCTAGGTGTTGCTGAACTTCCTTCACTGCTAATGCTTCAGCAATTTAGGGAATTGAAATCGTAAAAGAACCATATAAAAGGAGGAAAGTTTTTATGAATAAAATTTCCCCATCAAATGTAAGTATGGTTTACATGATGACGAATAATCAAGTGATGAATCAAGTCATTGCTTTTAACAGGGGCACAAATGGAATGCTCGTATTTGTGGGTGCCTACCCAACTAATGGTAGAGGTACTGGCACAAGGAAAGTCTCTGCGGTAACGCCAAACAATGGGGTCGATCCCACGGCATTTTTACACCCTTAACGGAAATCAAGGAACAGTCTCCCCTTTTGCCATTCAAGAAGGTGGAAGTCTAGTCAGGTTGCAGGTTGCCACATGGACTCAACTCCCTTATTTTGGTTCGCAGGGGTTAGCGGTTCTTTGATTTTTTTGAGAATTCGGGTGATAAATTAAAGTTAGGTGATAAATTTAGAAAGTTGGTTGATAAATTAAAAAAGTTAGGTGATAAATTAAGAAAGTTAGGCGATAAACTTAAAAAGTCGGGTATAAACCAGAAAATGAGGGCGATAAATCACCAGACCCAATCGAACTAGCTTTGTTCGATTGGGTCTTCCAGTAATGATTCAATAACTTGTTTTAATTGGCAAGGAGAAGATTGTTGACTTTCACTCTTCTTGTAAATAAAGACAGTTTTGATTATTTTGTTTAACTGCTGCAAATCGTAATAGTGAATGTTGGAATAGTTATAAAGGTCAATTAGTTTTGTATTTAACACAGCAATCGTATTGTCTATTTGTAGGAAATCAAGGATACTACTAACCGACTTTATTTCCTTCATCGTAAATGGTACTTGATTCTTTTTTAACCAATCAGCCATCGCACGTGTATACATACAGCCTCTGCTTAACACAAGTAGTGTAACAGGTGAACGGTTCTCAAAATTAATAATTTGTGAATTGTTCGAAATGACTTCAAATGTTTCTGTTGCAATCATGTCATAATTTAAATCAGGGTAGTGTTTAATAGGATTACTTGTCAGTGCACAATCCATTTCGGCATTATGTACTTTTTCATTTAAGGAAGTGCTGGATTCCACAGTGAAATCGACATCTAACGGTATATTATTTGTTTGCAAGGCATTCATAATGGAAGCACCATAAATTTTAATCGTTGTATGCGAAGTGCCAAAGCTAATTTTTGTATTTGTTTGTGCCGAACTAATCTCCTGTAAAAATTCATCGTACTCTTGTGAGATAAGCTTTAAAAATTTTAAATATTGTGTCCCTACATTTGTAATCTTCAAGCCTTGTGGTGTACGCTTAAAAACCTCCTGACCAATTTCAGCCTCCATTTTCTTCACTTTAGAGGTTAAGGCAGATTGAGTATAATTCGTAATTTCAGCGGATTTACTAAGATTTTGCCTTTCCAAAATCTCGATTTTCAATGCTATTTCTTCTATGTTCATGTTGTATTTCACACACCTATTAAATTTTTTGATAGCCACTATCATTTTCTTCTATTTTACGCATTAAAAGGGCAAGCGTAAACTTTAGATAAATAAAGTTATCCTACACAAATGAATAAGTGTAACAGCATTGGAGGAATTTTTATGAATACATATTATAAATGGATAATCGTATTAGTGGCTACTCTTTCCCAAACTGCGGCAACTTTTGTTACGTACGGCATGGGACCAATTGCAACATTTTATCAAATTGAATGGAATTTATCATCGCTCCAAACAGGTTTTATCGTTTCTGCCGTTAATATTGGTCCAATCTTTTCGATGATGATGTTCGGCTATCTAATGGATAAAAAAGGGGAAAAACAAATCATCGGATGGGGTTCTATTTTGCTGGGGCTCTCAGCTTTATTACTCATGTTGGTCAATAATTATGCGGTGTTGTTATTTTTATTATTAGTCGTTGGCGTATGGTACGGAAGTGCACAAACAGGGGGGAGCACCGCAATTGTGAAGTGGTTTCCAGATAAACATCGCGGGCTGGCGATTGGCATTCGACAAACAGGCATTCCAATCGGTGGAGCCTTAGCATCTGTCATACTCACATTTATGTACCATCACTATAGCTTGCCATCCGTTCATCTTGTGCAAGGCTTAGTGGCTATTGCTGGCGGACTGCTCTTTTTACTTATTTATCAGGAACCTAAAAACCGTGTAGCATTAGCTGCAACCTCTGTCACTTTTAAAGAGAAGCTCGAAGCTATTAAAAATAATAAGGATTTATATCCAATTTATATTGTGGGAATCGTTATGATGACCTTACAAATGATACTCGTAGCCCATTTCATGAGTTATTTACATCAAGAAGGAGGTTATTCCTTAACAGAGGCGGGGAAGTATCTAAGCCTTGTATTAATAGGTGGAATGGTTGGAAGGGTAGCTATTGCATGGATTAGTGATCAATTTTTTGTACAGAAGCGGGAGCATTTATTAATAATAGTGATGGCCAGTGCAGTTATTCTTACCATGATTTTTCCACTTTTGCTACGTGCAAAAATGTTGATGTTATTATTTTGTTTCTTATTAGGCTTCGTAGCACTTGGCTGGTATTCATTGTTTATCGCCTGTGTGACAGAGCAATCGAATCCACATTATGTTGGTCTAACTGTGAGTGCAGCCTTGACGTTGAACCAACTATTTATCGTCATCGCGCCTTCGTTATATGGTTTTATGGTAACGACATTTTCAAGTTATCAAGTAGCGTTGAATATTGTTGCAATTGTTGTAGCACTCGGTGCAATGAATTTGTATAGGGTGACTAAAAATACGAAGATTAGTCCAAAAACGCTGTAGTATCATCGTAACTGCATGTAGACATAAAGTGAATAGAAGATACGGTCCCAATCAAAATTAATGAATGACTAAAATTATTCGTTTCACATTCAGTTCATAAATTTTTATTATCATCCGTCTTATAAAAAACTGAAGGTAATAAGTGAAGGAGGAATTACAATGTGGAATGTGAATTTAATGAAAAGCCCATTAGCGAATAAGGAAAGTCCTAAATAATAAATTTAAAGAGTGTGTTATGCACAAGGCCATTGTCAAAACACACATTTCATAGAAAGAACAGAAGTTGAAACTGTTTTTGATTCCAATAATCGGATAAAATGAAAGGAAGAGGAATGGATTCAGCGAACGGAGGAATGCAATGTTGGATAAAGAAAAAAGTTCGATTTGGATTGATGCAAGTATTGTTACAGTTTGGCGAGCTATCACAGAGGAGCAGCTGTTATCGCAATGGTACTCCCAAGATTCAACTTGGGATATTCCCAAATTAGAGGCTGGAGCAGAGATAATTTTCACTTTACTGCCGAATGAACATAATCAGCTTTCAGAAAATTTACCGATGGTGTTAACAATTAAAAATATAACGCCAAATCGAGAATTTTCGTTTTACTTGGGTAATGAAGAGACACTGATCGCTATCTTCATAGAGGAAGAACAAAATGGCACGAAGGTTACATTTAATTCGAGCGGCTACGAGGCTTCTCTCGCTAACTTAAAAACTTTAGTGGAGAGAAATGATACTCTTTAAAAAAAGGTTTCATGGAAAAATTGTATTTTTTCATGAAACTTTTTCGTTGTTCATCAATCTAACTGTAAATCCTTTAGTAGGGGTGAGCAAAATGTTAAAAAGAACAGAAGGACAGCTGTAGTAGTTCACTTTTGTTGAAAGGTGACATATATCCATTATATAAAAGCTCACTACGTCTTAGGTCTTAGACGAATTTAAAGCGGAGGGTCGTTTTTATATTTGACAATTCCTATATAATGAAATTATTGGAATATTATATAACGGGAGGAAATTACATTGAAAAAATTTATGGGACTTGGTTTGATTATAGGCGCCTCAATAATTGCATTATCGGGATGCAACTCAGTCATACCAGGAAAAACCAAAGATGAAACGATCCTAGTAGAAAAGGATACAGCAGAGAAGTTAGATGTTGAATTACACCTGGGTATTGGAGACATGACAGTGAAAAAGGGAGCCAATGATTGGGTTGAGGGTACTGCTCAATATAATATTAATAAGCTAGCACCAAAAGTAAAATATGACTTAAGTGGCAATACAGGAAAAATAACGATTGAGCATAAAGGCTCTACTGGCGTGCGCTTAGGAAAAATAAAAAATATTTGGGATATCGAACTGAATGAAAATATTCCAATGAATCTCTCTATTGAAACGGGCGCGTCGGAAGCAGAACTAGATTTACAAGGGTTGCAGCTCGAAAAACTAAATATTGAAACGGGTGTTGGCGATCTCAAAGTGAATTTAGGTGGTGATTGGAAGAAAAGCTTCGAAACGAATATTGAAACGGGTGTTGGGGACACTACTGTCATCTTACCGTCAAAGGTTGGGGTAAAGCTTACGACGGAAGAAGGCATAGGCACTTCAGATGTAGAAGGCTTCATTTCTAAAGGCAAAGGGGTTTATGTAAACGAAGCGTATGATAAAGCAGATATAATATTAGAGGTCAATTCAGAAATCGGAGTTGGCGACGTAACTTTTAAATTGGATAAATAAAGAAAAAATTGGTAGGCTACTTAGATGAAGTAGTCTACTTTTTTTGGGGATAGAAACATAGGCGACCGATAGAATGCTCAAATGGTTGATAGAACGTATAAAGTGCATGATAGAAGAGCCGAAAGTGACGGATCGAACAATCAAAATCGTGGAAAGAACGATCAAAGTGCACGATAGACGAGCCAAAGTGACGGATCGAACAATCAAAATCGTGGAAAGAACGGGTAAGTGCATGATAGAAGAGTCAAGGTGGCGGATTGAGCGTCCCCAAACATTTGAAGAATGCCCCTTTTTTATTTATCCTATTTATCCCCAATAGTTAGGAAGACATTTGTTATAACATTTGCAAGTGTATATTGGTTGATTTTTGTTCCAGCTGAATGCCCCAGGAAAGCGCCCAGTCGTAAAAAAATCAATCTCACGTTATATTCAAGAAAAAGAATTTTATCAAAGTGAAACCTTTTCATATAGTTATTTACTCTAAGTATTGAAAGGAGGAAACAGCATGGAACATAATTTATCAATCGTCAAACGGGCTATTGCAGGGAATAAGGAAGCGTTTGAGCAGTTGCTCATTCTAGAAGAAGAAAAATTATTCTATACCGCGCTTTCTTATGTTGGCCAAAAAGAGGATGCGTTGGATGCTATTCAAGAAGCAGCATGTAAAGCTTATCTAACCGTTCATCAACTAAAGCATCCGGAATTTTTCTCCACATGGCTGTTTCGTATTTTAATACATGAATGCTATCGTTTGCTAAAAAAAGGGCAGAAAATCATTCCTTATGAAGAAAGTGAATTATTAAATCGTCTACAGGAGCAAGAAAATGTTATGGCGAATCCAATTGATTTATCGGATGCTATACAGCATTTGAATCATTCTCAGCAAATGGCCATCATTTTGTTTTATTATCATGATTTACCAATAAAAGAAATTTCAGAAGTAATGGAAAAGCCAGTTAGCACTATTAAAACGTATTTACATCGTGGGAAAAAACAATTAAAACGAGAATTAGAAAGGAGTGCAATGTTCAATGAAAAAGCCATTTAATGAAAACAGTACCCTTCCAGAATTCCCAAGAGATGAGGTACGAGCAGCAATTTCCAAAGGAATCCAAAAAGCAGAGGAGCAAACAAAAATGACTCAATCACCTGTACAAATTAAAAGAAAAAGCAAACGTAAACCATTAATATATGTAGCAAGTACGGCAGCCGCTTTTAGTATTATGATAGGTTCGGCCGCTTATGTCTCACCGACTTTCGCAAGCACATTATCACAGCTACCAATTATCGGGTCGGTATTTAGTAACTCTGGCTTACCCGGGCTAAAACAAGCTAGTGAACAAGGGTTAACAAGCACTATTGGAGAAAAGCAGACAATTAACGGTATTTCTGTAACAGTAGATGAAGTCCTTTATGACGAATCTAATATTACAGTAGGACTTACGATTGATTCTGAAGAGGAATTAAGTGAGAATTACTTCGGAGCAGGATTTGATTTTACTATTAATGGTAAATCCCCTAACGCGAGTTCTGGAAGCTATGGAGAAAAAGTTATAAGTCCAACGGTTCGTACAGGCATCGCGACATTTGATGTGAATGATAACATGCCAGATTCCTTTGAAATGGGCTTAGTGCTGAAAGGCGAAGGAGGGGAAAAATGGGAATTCAAAGCGCCAGTTAAAAAAATTACGGATATTGCTTATGTTCCTGTCAACCATCAGCAACTAGCTGAGGGCATTCAACTAAATGTGTCCAAAATTTCATTAAGTCCATCAGGTATAGCACTTGACTATAAAGCTACTGAAAAGGGGTCAATTGATAATTCACAAGTAGGTGCATCGTTTATAGAATTCCATATTACCGATCAAACCGGCAAGGAGATTACATCGCATTCTGGTGGAGGAGAAGGGCATTTCGATAATGGTGTATGGAACTTTAGTAGCACTAAATCCTTTGACCCGATTTCAGACGATGTTCAAAAATTAACGATTACCCCTTATTTAGCACTTCCTTCAGGCGGAGGCGGTGTACAAATTGATAAGGATGGCACAGAAACAAAAATACCATTCGATAAGTCATCACTAAAAGAAGTGAAGTTCCAACCATTCACAGTAGAAGTACCTAAGCAAACTAAATAAACATTCAAGCGCCAAATACAACCTTTTGTATTTGGCGCTTATTTTGTGTTAGCTTAAAGGAAGCAACAGTAATGAAGGAGCGAATATATTGAAGATTTATACATACAAGCAACCAGCGGCGATTGAATCAACAGAGGCAGTAGCCATTGTAAATGAAGCGGGGGAAGTATCGTCTACTGTTCAGCGTGTTTATTCGAATGGCTTGAAAAAAGCGTTTGACCGCACAATGGACTATCGTTATTTTGTACGTTTTGATGTTAGCGATGTCACTGGTCAGCCTCTTTTCACATGTAAGAAGATGTCGCGACGAGGGCGAGTGCATTTTAAAGGGAAGGATTTCCTTACAGGCAAAGAGTATATGATTGCCTATGATGGCTGGCAAATTATGATCCCTGATTTAATCATTACAGATGGAGTCCAAAAAATAAATCTGAACAAAGAGATGGAGGACTGGTCTGTATTTTCTCTAGAAGATCAACCAATTGCACGCTGGCAGGCTGTCTTTTGTGAAACGCATTTTGAGATTACCCTGCAAATTGAAGACAACAGCCCAATACAGCATGAAGCCTTTTTTATTGCGATTGGACAGGCCGTGCTGTTTGTAGGAGCGTAAGTGTGAGTTGGGCGAGAAATTTGAAAAGTTGGCCGATAAACTGAAAAAGTTAGGGGATAAATCTAAAAAGTTGGTCGATAAATCAGAAAAATAGGGCGATAAACTGAAAAAGTTGAGTGATAAATGAATAACAGACCCTCTGCTACTTAATCGGAGATGGTGTTTAATTATTGGGATTAATATTTAAATAGAAGGAACAGCTTATTTTAAGAGCTGTTCCTTTTTTGTGTGTCAAAAGCCCCTTTTGTATATTTTGAAATATGCTAAAAATTACACGAAAATTAACTTGTTATTTCTTTTAGTATAGAAAATATTCACAAATCATCCAAGTTCGATTTGGAAATGTTAGATTACTAATGATGTGTAAAATGTATAATACAGCACATTTAGATTGCACTTGAAAAGTAAGGAGAATTTGAAATGAATTTTAAGTCAATTAGTAAAAGAATCGTTTTTTCCTTCAGCATTGTAGTAGCAGTAGTGGTTTTATACATTGGTTACAATTTTTATGCAGTCAAGCAAAGCAACACTGCAACAGAACAAATTATTGATGAAGAAATGCAATTACTCATTACAGATTATGAGGAAGCTCAAACGATAGGGCTAAGAATTGCCGCAGTTAGAGGGTATATACTTTCTGGTGATGAAAAGTATAAGAAGATTTTTGAAGATAATGTAAAGCATGCTGAAGATAACGAGAAAATACGTTTAGCATTAACAAATTCAGGAGATTTCAACAAATTTGCAGAAATGGCTAAGGAATGGAGCAGTTATGTTGAAAAAGAGGTATTTGATGTTTATGATCAAGGCCAGATTGAACTAGCGAAGAAAAATTTAGCTGCTATGAGTGAAAAGGCTACGGAAATACGCGAAGGCTTTGAGAAGTTAGCTGAGCATCGTAAACAATCGATTAATGCGTTAGGTGCAGACATTGTTAAAGCGGGTGAGAAAAAGCAACTTACAGGTATAATTGTCGGTGCTGTGATTGTTATCGTTGCAATTATCATTGCATTGTTTAGTGCTCGAGTAATTTCAAGACCAATCATCACTGTGACAACTCGTATGCAACAAATTACTGAAGGTGATTTAAGTGAGCCTGCACTTACTGTGAAATCAAAAGATGAGATAGGACAACTGACGGAAGCGACTAATACGATGTCCGATATTTTAAATGGTTTATTAAAGCAAATTCAAACAGTATCCAATGACGTAGCCGCGCATAGTGAAGAGCTCATGCAATCAGCGACAGAGGTGAAAACGGGTACTGAACAAATTGTCGACACAGTCAATGAAATCGCAAGTGGCACAGAAGTACAGGCAAGTAATGCATCAGATGTAGCAACAACAATGACAGAATTCACATTTAAAATGACAGATGTCAATAATAGCAGTGCGGATGTTCAGCAATATTCCCAAAATGTCATGGCTTTAACGAAAGAGGGCCAAGGTTTAATGAATGCATCTACTGAGCAAATGACATCCATTCATCATATTGTGAAGGATGCTGTTCATAAGGTGGACGAACTAAGTAAACAAACTCAGGAAATTTCAAAAATCGTGGCAGTGATTCAGGATATTGCTGCACAAACGAATTTACTGGCACTTAATGCAGCGATTGAAGCGGCTAGAGCAGGGGAGCATGGTAAAGGATTTGCGGTCGTTGCAGATGAGGTCCGTAAACTTGCTGAACAAGTAGCCGTATCGGTGGACGATATCACGGATATTGTCCAAAAAATCCAACAAGAATCGAACATGGTGACATCTTCACTGGAAAACGGCTATGAAGAGGTTGAAAAAGGTACAACTCAAATTACATCTACAAATGAAACATTCGGACACATTGCAGAGGCAGTTTACTCGATGTCAACAAACATTGATAGCATGACGACAAAACTAGAAGACGTAGTACAAAACACTGTCAATATTAATAAATCAGTGGATGAAATTGCTGCTGTATCAGAGCAATCCGCTGCAGGCATACAAGAAACTTCGGCCACAATCGAACAAGCAGCAAGCTCGATGGATGAAATCAAAAACAGTTCAGCCAATTTAGCGGACATGGCAGAGAAATTAAACGATCTAGTTAGGAAATTTAAATTATGATTTTGAACATGCATTTAATGCAAAATCATAATTAGACAGTAAATGCTACACCGAAAATTAAAAAATCTGTTAAACCAGCAATTGACGAGAAAATCGTGTGATTGCTGGTTTTATTTTATTATATGGGTTAAGTAAAAGATCTTTTATTTCTTCGAGGGAATTTTTATTGGATATTTATGTTAAAATCAATGAAGACATTTGGAAGAATTGTATTTACATGAACGAAGCAGGCTAGTTGAAGAATTTATATATTTTTGAATATAAATTTTGGAGGATATTTAATGACAATAGACAAATTTTTAACGAATGTAAAAACATTGATAAAAATGCACTCAGAAGGACAGCTTGGAGGAGAAACAATGCCTGAAGACGTATTAATTGGCATTGTACCAAAAGAGGATTTACTAGATGTATTAACATTAGCTATGGCTTTAAATTATCAAAGGAATTCTTTTACTTTATGGGAATCAGTTGTAAAAGCATATCAAGATGAAGAAACAAAGTGGATATTTAATCCGAAAATTGTGGTAAATAGCGATTTAAATGTCTTACGAGAGGCATTACTTTTGCATCGTGTAGGATTGCAACCTAATAGACATCCAGAAATTTGGCAACGTGTAGCAAAAGGTATTGTTAATTTTTCCACTAAAGGAAATGTACAAGGCCTTCTTGAAGCTGTTCGATATGATGTTTATACTTTGAAAGAATTAATGCAGAATACTCGAAAATCTGAATTTCCTTATTTATCTGGACCAAAAATCTTTAATTATTGGCTTTATGCTTTAGAGAGCTACACAGATATCCAATGGGAGTCTCGCGAACTTATCTCAATAGCACCAGATACCCATGTTTTGCAGGCTACTGTTAAATTAGGATTATGTCCTGAAGATGTATTAACTGGTAGTGCTACTGATAGAAAAGTAGTAGCTAATGCTTGGGAGAAAGCGCTTGATGGAACAGGGATAGCACCAATTGATGTTCATACGCCTTTATGGCTATGGTCTCGGGCTGGGTTTCCTTCGCTATTAGATTCTTAATGATTAAAATAGTGGGATGTTATTCGAGTATCGGGGAGTTTGTCCTTGTAGTTAAGTTGCTTTTTAACTAGCGTGTTGCCCATTAAAGAGGAGCAAACAAAACCTTTATTTTCTAAGTATTTGTCGCCTATACAGTATTGATTATAAATTATTTGTACAAAATTGAATAATAGGAAGTTCAATGGGTATATAAATAAAATAAATTGATAATTGGATTCATGAAAAAGCTTCGATAAGGAGTGTGGAGATGGCGACACTTGTTGTAAAGAGAAATATTATGCACCGATACCAAAGTATTGGGCAGGCGATTCAAGAGGCAGAGCCGGGGGATTTTATTGAAATCCGGGATGGGATATATGAAGAAAGCTTCGAAATTTCCAAAAGGCTGACACTTTATGGAGTGGGGAATGTGACCATTAAAGGTGGCGTTTTTATTCGCTATCAGACACTTGTGAATATGCGAAATTTGCGTTTTACTCAAGGTCAGGGTATGTATGTAAAGGGAGATTTACAGCTAGAAAACTGTGTAATTGAGCAGCAAATTGTGCAAGCACAAGTGACCGTTAGCTTCGGAAGTCTAATGATGAAAAATGTTGATATTTTAGCGAGTCCTGTCAATCATTTTGGCATACGTATTGATAATGGTTCGAGCGTTATTCTTGTGGATACGACTATCCAGCAACATGTTAAGGCTCAAATCATTGTGCAAAATAGTGAAATAGCATTGACAAATTGCATGCTGTTGGAAGGGCACACGAATGGCATTTATGCAATACGGGATGTAAAAATGGAGATTGTCGATTGCGAAATTCATGGACATCAAAAGGCACAAATTGTAGCAGCCTCCAGTTCAATTTCAATGACCAATACACTTATTCATCAAGGGCACGGTGTAGGGATGCAAGTTTTCGATAGCTCGAAACTAACGATAGATGGCTGTGAAATCAAGCACCATCAAGACACACAGCTGGTTGTTCATCAAAGTGAGTTGTTGGTGACGGATTCTATCTTTTCTGATGGAGTAGGGAACGGCATTTATATTGGAGAGAAATCTAAGGCGAAATTATACGATTGTAAAATTCTTCGACATGTGAAGTCACAGTTTTTAATTGATAATAGTAAAGCGGAGTTTCGTACATGTAGGATTGAAAAGGGAGAGGCAACAGGAGTTACGATTGTTAATGAAGCCGATGTATCGATGACAGAATGTGATCTCCAAGAACACCCGCAGTTTCACTTTATTGTCGATTCGAGCGGTCTAAATCTCAATCAGTGCATGATTCAATTTGGGCAAGCAGGTGGTATTTATGGCAATGATCACGCCAAGATTACGCTTCAGAACATAACAATTCGAGAGCTCAAAAGTCATCACATTTATATAAATAATGCTCGACTATTTACTAATAATTGTACTTTTGAACATATTAGCGGGAATGCGATTACTTGTATAGATGCAATTTTTGAAGTGGCGAATAGTGAATTTAACAACTGTTATGAAGGTCCATATGCAATAGTTTGGTCTGATAAGTCAATGGGGCGTATTGAGTATTGCACGATTGATAAAGCTGATCGGCCATTTTTAGCGATGTCCAATCAATCTTTACTTGAAATGGTACACACAGATGTTACTGCTGTAAAGATACCTGCTATTGTACAGGGGGAAAGTCAATTATTCATCGAGGGGTATACAAACAAGACAAAGTGGAAGAGTGATGCATCGTCGAGAATAGTTTATTTATCAGTCGGTACTAGCGACAAGACAAAGCATGATGTATTAAATAAAGTAGAAGCAGCCAATATTCAAAAATTAGATGAAAAAATACAAATATCAGTTGAAAATTTACAAAAATTTAACATACCTCTCGCGAAGAATAATATTAACAAAACAGTGTAGTTAACCGAATAAAATAGTAAGATAAGTAGTTTCAATTATTTTGAAATTACTTTTTTTATTAAATAAAAGCACTGTATTAACGAGGAAAATGTATAATAAAGATGAATACATATTAAAAAAGTGAGTAAATTTACGTTCTGTCATTGCTCATTATAATTTTATGAAAACGGTTTCTAATTGTGATTTATAAGCTGTGATGAGGAATACTAAAATTCGACAAAAGCACTTGTTATTCATATAATAGAATTAATGAATGCAAATATCCTTACAGTAACTTCATAAAAAATTATTATTAAATAATAATAATATTTTATAGAGGTTAACATTTTATTAAAATAAAGTAGATTTTGGATTGATTAAGTTACATGTTTTATCTATATTCAGTAACAATAGTTCATGGAACGGTTGTATTAGTTAGTCGTTTAAAAAACGCGAATAATGATTGTGAAATAATAAATAGGTGAAGCGGAGGTGAAAAAAGTATGTTTGGGCTTTCGAAGGAAGAAATTATGTTAATGCTTGAGAAGGTAGAATTAGCAGAGAAACAAAAAAATGTAATTGCGGACATCCTGCATCTTAACAATGTGCGAATTGAGCAACAACTTGCATTTATTATCCACTTAATTATTGACGAGCGCGAAAGAAGCATTTCAAACAATACATATTTAAATTAAAAAATGTTGAAGTATAAAAAATTTTACCTTTTGACTTATTACATATCTTTTTTAGTTCCAAAATAAATGGACTTTTAAAGTTTGTATTCATATTTATTATAGATCTATATCGAAAAAAATATAAATCACAAGTGTGTAAAGAAAAGCACTTGTGATTTTTTTCTTTTTTTGCAATTAACTGTATACATTTTAGGGTTTAATTGGTTATATAGATGAGTTAACTACGAAATGGATATCCAAAAGTTGGTGATGTATGAATAAAGAGTGGGAGCGTCTATTGCTTGCGCATGCAGAAGTCGTTTTCAAATATTTGATGAAAATAGGGGCTACAAAAGAAGATGCCGAGGACGTTATACAAGAAGCAATTATTAAAACAATCGAATGTTTGTCTACAATTCGACATGATAATTTACGAGCTTGGTTATTCAAGGTCGCCCTTAATCGTTACTATACGTTGTATAACAAGCAAAAGCGCGCAACATTAATAGGTGATAATGAAATCGAAAAATTAAAAATTGCATTAGATGATGTAGAGCAACATTATTTACAAAAAGAGCAAAATGCAAAGATTAATGAAGCCTTGCAGGGGCTACAGCCGTCATTCCAGCAATTACTTTTAATGAAATACGATATGGAATTGTCCTATAAAGAAATCGCTGCGATTCTCGCGGTGAGTGAGTCACATGTAAAAACTTATTTACAGCGAGCGCGAAAAGCATTTAAAAAACAGTGGGAGGCGTTAGAAGATGGACAATCTTTTTAATACAGAAAAGATGACAAAAACAATGAAAAAAGCACAACGTTGCGCAACTTGGAAAACGATCTTTATCACATTTTGCGTCTTAATTGTGACTTTGTCTGTTGGGAAATTAGCTAATGATGCTATTACTAGATTTTTGCAAAGCCAAGCACAGAATTCCTTCTATACTTTACATCAAGTGAAAGGTGCAAATGAATTTATTGGATCAATTAGGAATTATCCTGGCATTTTAGGCGGTGAAATGCATTATAAAACAATCAAATACATTGAAGGAAAGGTAGTTCTTACTGGAGATGACGCACTGGGCTACGGTTTTTTACGAGACGAGGTGTTATATGATGGTGCTGTTTCTGTTCTTTCAATTGGAAGTAACAGAGAAGAAGATTTAAATTCTCAACGTTATAATGAGTTTGGACAGCGAGAAATGTTGTTTTTTTATCCATTTATAAATTATCAAAAGATGCGTAATGATTTAGCGTTGTTACCTGAAATGGATGATCATAAAATAATGGAGGTTGCTTTATCTTTTGATAAGGGCTATTCAATGCAGGAAGCACTTGCGAAGCTGCCAAAAGATGTGAATACTACTTGGCTTTGGGTTAAAGATGTGAATGAAGCAGACGATCACACTGGTAAGATAGAAGAAAATAGAGAAGTTGTAAATAGTTACAATGTGTTTCGTTCAGAACAAGATGTATATGGTTTTTCACTTTTAAACGCAAACGGTGATGTAGCAGAGAATCCAGCAGAGCAATTTGTGCGTGCAATAAGTAGTGGTACTAGACAGAAATCAAGTTTACAAGATGAATATAAACGGTTGGAAAAAGAAATTGGAGGTGCTGATGGGTTGTCAGTTAATGATCTAGTTATTTATGGGGCTGTCGTAACTGGTAATAAGAAGACACTCGCAAACTTGCAAAATCTTGACTTTATTAAAGCGTCTTCAATCGGAGTTATAACGGATAAATATTAACATTTTAATAAGGTCATTCCATAGGGGATTGACCTTATTTTTATAATTCCTTCGTAAAACAAATTATACGGTTAGCCTCTGTGAAACCTAGTTTAAGATGGACGGCTAGACTTTCGAGATTTTGTAATTCACAATCACTCGCAAATTCACGACATCCCTTACGTTTAGCCCACTGCTCACAATTCTCGACAAGTTGCTTTGCAAAGCCTTTCTGTCGATATGGTTCTTTTACGAAGAGACCTTCTAAATAACCGACTGGGCTTGAGTGGGTACCTTCAACATAATCTGTTCGAAGTTGACATTGTGCAAAACCGATTGCTTTATCATCCTTATAGGCAAGAAAAATCGCAGCGTTTTCAGCATTAATAAGTTGCGCCATCTCTTCGCTAAATTCTTCTAACGTATGATTTGGCCAAAGTTGTAGTGCTAATAACACTGCTGTTTGAATCTTCTATGACGGCTTGTTTAATCATATCGAGTCTCCTTTTAATAAAATGGAAAAAATTGAAACTTTTTATTTCTAAGAACGTAAAAAATATCAGAAAAAAATACTGGGAGGTTAATATTATGAAGCAAGCGTTAATGGTACTTGATATTCAAAATGATTATCTTAGTAATCATGCACGAATGCCTATCGCCGAGCATCAAATCGAGCCAACTTTAAATGGCATTAATGACCTGATAAAAAGCGCTGAAAAGTCAAATGTCCCTATCCTCTATATTAGGAATGAATTTGAGCGAACGCAATTACTTTCGAACCTTTTACGAAAATTCACTGCGTTAAAAGGCAGTAAAGGTGCTGAATTGGATGAACAACTAATAAGAGCCAAGGGTGCGTATTTTTCAAAAAAGAAAGCGGATGCATTTAGTAATCCGAGCTTAATAACGTATTTAAACAAGCATGGCATAAACGAATTAATAGTATCAGGGATATTTATTGAAGGCTGTGTCACTGGAACTGTGGCAGGGGCTCTAGCTAGAAATTTTTCTGTAACTATTGTGAAGGATGCAGTCGCAGGTGCTACAGATAAAAGCAAGGAAGTTGCCTTAACAAAGTTAGCTACACAAGACATCATAATCCTTAGTTCGCAGCAGATTTTTGAAAGTGAAAATGACAAGGGGGAAAATTGAAATGACGCTTTTACAACGATTAATTGAGCAAGCTAAGAAACCAAGAGGATTCGTCGGGTCATTGATGTTACGAATTATGAACAAGGCACATAGTGGTATGAATACCTGGCTAATTAAACAAGAAGTAATAAATGCTGGTGATATTGTGTTAGATATTGGATGTGGGGGTGGAAAAACACTTCAATCCTTATCGAAAATTAATCGAAGTGGTAAAATCTATGGTATAGACTTTTCTGAGCAATCTGTCAAAGACTCCATAAAAACAAATCAAATGGATGTAGCAAATGGAAAAGTGATCGTGACGCAAGCAAGTGTTTCGAGCATTCCGTACTCAGATAAGTTTTTCGATAAGATTACAGCGTTCCAAACACATTATTTTTGGCCAGACTTAGCAAATGATGTGAAGGAAGTATTTAGAGTGTTGAAGGATGATGGAAAGTTTATCATAATTTCGGAGCTCTATAAAATTAATTATCATATGAAAACCTATAAAACAAAACCTGAAATCAAGCAGTTGTTTGAAAGCGTTGGGTTTCAAACCGTTACTATAAGGGAAAATACTCAAAAAGGATGGCTTTGTATAACAGGCGTTAAATGATACATAGAAAATGGAGGATATATAAATGAAAAGATGTGATTGGGTAAAACTAGATGAGCCTTTATATGTTGAGTATCATGACAAGGAATGGGGTATTCCTGTCTATGATGATCAGCATTTATTTGAGATGCTCTGTCTAGAAGGGGCACAAGCTGGACTTAGCTGGTGGACAATTCTACAAAAAAGAGAGGGCTACCGGGCAGCATTCGACCAATTCGATGCTTCGAAAATCATACTCTATACGGATGACAAGCTAGAGGAGCTGAGACAGGATTCTCGCATCGTTCGTAATAAGCTTAAGATTGCTAGTGTTGTGACGAATGCTCAAGCTTTTCTACGAATACAAGAGAAATATGGCTCCTTCTCTGAGTATATTTGGGGCTTTGTGGATCATCAGCCGATCATCAATGAATGGTCGTCCATAGCAGATATACCTGCTACAACAGAGATAAGTGAACGAATGAGCAAGCAATTGAAAAAAGACGGTTTTAAATTTGTTGGTAGTACTATTTGCTATTCATTTATGCAGGCAACGGGGATGGTTAATGATCATATCGTAGATTGTATTTGTCGCAGTGAGGGATCAGCGGATGAAAATTGATGATATAAAAGTGCAATTAGTGAGACAAGCAACGATTTTTGAAACTGGTGGGGTTAGACCTTCACATGATCTGCTAGAAAGCTGGATTGGCTATGTAGGATGGTCATTACCTGGAGAACAGAGGCCACAAGGGTTTCAGCCACTAGTTACATTATTTTTCAAAGATCTTCCTTTTGTACCCACATCAATACAGCATTTTGAGCTACTAACGTTATTTATCAATGAAGAAATATTTGATCACCTCATAGAAGATGATCTTAGCTGTTTTTTTGAAATTAGAGCATATACATCTATAGAAGGATTAATCCAGCAAAATTGGCAGCATGACCATATCCGTGCTTTCCCGCTTATTCCAAAACTTATTGACAATGATTTTCCGACATGGGATGGGGGAGGGATCCCATCTGATGTAGAGGATGAAATTTTGAGGCTAGAGCACGAGGAGGATATTGAGTACTTCGATGATATCGTAGAGGAAATATACGCCGTTCATAAACTAGGCGGTTATCCAGCTTATTGCCAAAGTGGTCATGATTATGGTGAGGACTTCCCCTTTGTTTTACAGATTGCCTCAGACGAGAAGGCGTATTTTAAGTTCTTTCAGCGGGGGTCCAAACATCCGCTGAAAGAACTTAAAGCCTCCGGCGGATGTCACTGAATCGGAAAGGAATTCTTTGTGCAAGCACAAAGCCGATTCCGGACGCAATTATGCCGAGGCATAATTGATTATATTCGTCGATAATGGAAATTTCTATTTCTTTTTTAATCCAGAGCTAAATGAGTGGCGTGTTCATTGCGATTTTTATTAGCAGAAAAACCATTAATCTATAAGGAATAAAAGAGGCAAAGATAGCATATTTAAGATAGATGTGACAGTCATATAGCCATTGATGACATGATTTGGAGGAATGAAGATGAGGAGGCATACTTCCGACATTAAAAGAGTAAAGAAGGTGAAGAAAATGGAAAACAAAACAGTTATTAAAAGCGGTATTAGTTTTGGGTCGGTATTGGCCATTACTATTTCTTGGAGTGTCAATCATTCGATCATTTGGGCAATCATACATGGTTGTTTAAGTTGGTTGTATGTAATTTATTACGCAATAATAAGATAAAAAATGACTAGCATGTGGGATCTTATCAAAGAAGCGGAAATGGAACTTGATACTGTGCAATTGTTTAGTGATACATTGCAACGTATACATACAATAGTGAATGTGTGCTTCATTCATAAATTTTGAGCATGTAGCATAAATAACAAAGTGCTCTTTTTTCGATGAAAAGCTCATAATAAGAAAGTTTACTTACATCGTTCCGTGTATCGTAGAAGAAAGGTTGATAGGATGACACATCAAGTGACCGCCACAAGCAATATTGATTGTAATGCTACAGGTGTTGATGAAATATTACAAAATGTAGCTTATATATTATCTACTTTCGTAATATCTTGCCCTTTATACAGAGATTTTGGTTTTAGACTAGACACTCTTCCACCTTTCCAGCTTGTCAAAAGACGAAATACCGCACGTCTTATAGAAAGCATTCAACTTTTCGTGCCACAAGCCATAGTAATAGATGTTGATTATCTTGGAGATGCATATGTAGGAAAATTAGAACCTGTTGTGAAAGTCATCGTAAATAAATAAACGACTAAGGTGAATTTTGTCTTTACCTTATACCAATTTTGCCAGGCTATTTAAATGTTAGCCTGGCAAAAATTATAAGAGGACTATTTATAAATAATTCATGCTTCGTAGAGTGAATCGACAAATAAGCTTTTTTGATCCACTGTTGAAATTGGATTTTCATTAGTTTTTGAACAGAATTTTTTTTATGAGATAAGCGTATTCTATTAAAAAGATGAATTGGAGAGAATACATGAGAGGGTTAATTAAAGGCCTATTTATTTTATTTTCCTTGATAGTAATAACTGCAGCCTTGATGAAGTATAATCAGCCTTCATCTGAAAGACCCATTCAAAAGAATCCCGAAATAAATTATGCTGATGAAATTGGTGAAAAATTACAAAATACAAATTTTACAAAAAAAATTTTAGTAGCGTTACGAGCAGCAGGCTATTATCCAGATAGTACAATAGGCTATTTAATTGATTCTCCAAACAATCAAGTAATCACTATACAATTACACAATTTAGATAAATTTGATAAGAGTACAGAAAGCGAAATCCAAAATATCGTCAACAGTATTGCGGAAAATAATGATCTACAGTTGTTTATGGTGAATATCAGACTTATTGATGTTCATTAACAATGCTTTGTTCAAGAAATACATTTGCATTAAAAGGATGGTTAGAAACTTCTAAGTGTTATAATCAAGAAAAGAGGTGATCATTTTGAGGATTTTAGTGTTAGGTGCCACTGGGCGCGTTGGTAGCCACATTGTTTCTCTAGCGTTACAAGATGAACATAGCGTTACAGCTTTAGTTCGTGACCCAAATAAGCTAAAAATAAATGATGAAAATTTACATATTGTACAAGGAAATGTCTTAGAAAAACAAGATATCGAAAATGTCATGGCGAATGTAGATATTGTAGTTAGTGCATTAAACACAGATGGCACAAATACTTTAACTGAAAGTATGTCACTAATTCTTGATGCAATGGAAAAAGAGCAAGTAAAAAGAATTATAACTGTTGGAACAGCTGGTATTCTCCAAAGTCGTCTGACGCCGAGTGTTTTACGTTATCAATCAAGCGAATCAAAAAGAAAATCAACGTTCGCAGCAGAAGAGCATCATAAAGTCTATCATTTATTGAAGAAATCCGACACTGATTGGACAATCGTCTGTCCTACATACTTACCTGATGGTCAATACACGGGTACTTATCGTATGGAACGAGACTTTTTACCGGATGGTGGGGTAGAAATATCTGTAGCAGATACCGCGGAGTTTGTATATCAACAAATTCAGAGTAAGGAATATGTGAAATCGCGTGTAGGGATTGCGTACTAGATTTTCAAACAAAAGCGTAATTAAGTATTAGAAGAGGACAAAAAGAGATTGAAAACCAATGTTTAAAGGCTGAGGAACTTTGTTCATCTATAAGGGGGCGTTAATCTAAAAGGGTTAACGCTTTTTTGTCGTTATGGAAATTTTATAAATTAAGCATGTGAAATAATCTAAATGTGAGGAATAATTAAGAAATGTTGATGATTAATCGAATTTTAAGCAGCGAAAGAAATTATTTACCTGAATCTCTATGATGGACGCAGTTGTTGAACACGATGCTGGCAATAGAAGATGCTTCATTTTAAGTTTAGACCTTTAACACTTGACTCGACTCAAGTACTCATTGTTCTGTTTTGCATCATGGTTCCTACTATTCCAAGGACGATGATTATTTATTCTAAATTAATTTAAGGATGTGAAATAACTTGTTGCAATAGTCATTTAGAAAATTAATAAGAGACAAGTAATTTTGAATATCTAATACTTCTAAAGAGATTCAAAATAAACACTGTATAAAACCTCGTTTTGTTGATGTTATATCAGTGTTCTTAGATTACACTTAACAATATAAACGCTATAATCAAACCTAATTTTCCTTCACTAAATCTCACATGCTTTATATCAAATGAAATTTAAAAAATACTAGAATTAGTATTATGATAATGATAATAATCCACCAACTAGCTCCAGATGCAGAAAGTAAATAAATAAATGCTAATAAACATGAAAGAAGAAATGTTGATAATAAAATATTAATAAATTTTTTGTTTTTCAATTAAATCATTTCTCCTTTCAGTTATATATCATATTGAGATTATTTTAGGCACCGCAGGCTATAACACATAAAGCTAGACACGACAGAAATGCAGGTGGATTACCAATTAATCCAACACAAACTGTTGAACATGTAATACATAAAATTCGAGGAGTAGGTTCTCCTTGTAAAGTATAATTCATGTTTAATTCTCCGTCATTAACGTCAATTACATTAGTTAAGCCTTGAGAGTTATAGAGGACAATTTGATAGTTGTCTTGAGATTTACTCAGCATAATAGCTACATTTACTTGAGATTCTTGATCTTTAGGAAAAATCCTTTTTACTTCAATACTCTTTTCCTCTAAAGAATAACCTTGTTCTTCTGCAGTTTCAATAACAACTTGTACCCTTGTAGCATTAAGCGCTTCTTTAATATAACTCTCTCTTTCAGTACCTTCGACATTTTTAGATTTCATTATATCCTTTTGCACAGTACATGTATTGCAATTCTCAAGATTATCTGCTGCGTTTGATTCTATTGTTTCAAAATACAAGAATAATGAACTAAAGATCAATACCGAACATACTAATTTTTTAATAAATGAAATCACTTTTACCACCCTCTCAAAGAGTTTTAATAATAAAATATTGCAATTACATCAAAATAGGTTTAAAATCTTTTATTTTCAGACCTGTTGGCTTGTGATTGCGTACCTGATTTCAATTAATAATGCAGAAATTTTTTCATAGTCATTCTCCTTTGTTTTTTTCTAGATATGTAAATACCTTACCATTTGCTATGAAAGTTTTAAAATCAGTTTTTTCAGATAAATCAACGAAAATTGAGAAAACATAAATTTGACTTTTATACAATGATGTGCATTTTCGTAAATACAATAAGAAACTGTATTAAAAGTTGCCTGAATTGTTTAGGTATCATGTAATACGAGAGGCACTGACGGACTGCATGTTAGTGCTTTTTTTCACTTAATAATTCTTAGCCTAAAAGTATAAATAATTTAGTATCCAACCGGTAATTCCAGTTATGATTCCTACAATAATTAAAACAAGTCCATGCCTTTTCGCATGATAATCACTTCTCAAAACGATACCCATACAAACGGCAATAATACCACAAAACAATTGAAAAAAGACAAATGCAAACAAAGCATTAATCCAGCCAATTGTTATGAGTAGGGATTTACAGTTTTTTTCATTTTTCATGTACACTCCTCTTTTCATAGTTATGTAATTATACCATTTTATTGGAAACTTATATTAGAGTACATAATATGTTTTGGATATTGTTGGTAGCAAATCAGGGGAGTCGAGCGATATGTAGGAGGGAGTTCACATCTACTAAAAAAGACTGAAGGCAACGACTTCAGTCCAATTTTCACATCTAAATATTTCGATTTAACTTTTCTGATATACTTTTAAGTATTTCAGTTTGCTCCTGCTGAATTTTAATGAATTTAATTAAAAACCAAATGATAAAGGCAGCTGGAACAATATAAAACATAAATATACCGAAAAGAGGTATAAGTGCAAAAAACATTTCCATTTTAAATCTCCTTTTTTATGCATAAAGTAGAGGGGTGCGGTGCCCTCTGCTAATTACTGTGTTTCTAAATGTAGTATTGGATAATGGCGACCTGAATTATCTGTTGGTTCTTCACTGACAATCGTAAAACCATCTTTCAAATAAAAAATCTTTGCGTTGTCATTGTCTTTGTTGACATCAACAGACCTTACATCAAAATCTCTTATGTTGTAGAAGAAATTTAAGTTAGTTTTGTGCCTGCAAAATAGATTCATAAAAAATAAAATTTAAAAGTATAAATCAACAATCGCAAATAACTAACTTTAACTAATTTTAGTTCCGTTTGGTACAGACTGATCAGGAGTTAATAGAATTACATCTCCTTCCACAGGAACTCCGCCAATCACTAAAACTTCAGATTTAAAGCCTGCTACACGACGGGGAGGGAAATTAACAATTGCTACTACTTGCTTATTAATAATTCCTTCTGGTGTATAGCGCTTCGTAATTTGAGCAGAGGATTGCTTGATTCCAATATCTTCCCCAAAATCAATTTTCATTTTAATGGCAGGAACCCTTGCTTTCGGAAGTTCTTCAGCTTGGATAACTGTGCCGATTCTTATATCAAGGTTCATAAAGTTTTCTAAAGTTGCCATAAAAAATACTCCTTCATCTAATTTTCAATTTGTATAAAATCTTGTAAATTCTTTTCGACCGCAGTATTTATTTTTGCTAAAGTAACTGGATTAATATTTTCGAATAGTACATATAACGATTCAAATGAAGCATGGAGGTCTTTGTTTTGATTTAATTCATCTCGAGTGATTGAAAAATTCTCTAATGTAGTAGGGTGATTATGTTGTTTTAGTGCCTGTTCAATTTTCTCAAGGAGTAATAGAAAAGGTTCATCATTAAAATACTTAAAACATGCTTTGAGAGCTGCCCATTTTTTAGACTGTGCCATGAAATAAGCACTCCACCAATAAAATTCGATAAGAGATTTACTAATATGGTTAAAATAAACATTAAACATAAATAACGCTCTTTGGCCTTCAGTAAGTTCCTCATAAAAACGTTCTTTAACACCTATATTAGTTTCTTCGGACATTCTTTCCTTATAAATCTTAATTAGCGGTTCGAAGCATATTTGACTTAGATTGGAACAGTTTAGATCAAATTCCTCTTCTTTTACCTTTATTATCAAAAACAATCATACTCCTTCCTAATAATATAACATTTGGAAATCGGTTGTGCAGTTGTTTTTTGCCACGAGCAAACAACATCAAAAGAGTTATTATTATTATTCATTGTGGGCGAAAATGCAGAAAAAAAACCAGAGGACGTAAACACGAACTAGCCATTCACACATATACCCATCTTTTAAGAACTAATGATTCCCACTTATTCAACGTGAGATTTCTTGAATGGAAATTCCTCCTTTGTTTTATTACTAGAAGAAATAATGTAAAATAATGATGTTTATGGTGATTTCAACCTTTAATGTACTAGGCTGGTTTTTTAAATAAATTATGAAAAGAACATTTAAGAGGTCTATAAACAAGGAATGGGGGTATCAATTATGAATGATTACATTAAAACGATGAGACAGATGATTGGGCATGAAACGCTATTGACTATTGGCTGTGGAGCAATAATTGAAGATGATAGGGGACGTATTCTTTTACAAAAAAGGACCGACAATGATATTTGGGGAATCCCAGGAGGCATCTTGGAAATCGGAGAAACTTTTGAAGAAACAGTTAGAAGAGAGGTCTTTGAGGAAACTAATCTTATTCTGAACAACGTTTCATTGTTTGGATTATATTCAGGTGAAAATGGTTTTGCAGAGTATTCAAATGGAGATAAAGTATTTAGTGTTCAAATAATTTTTTACTCAAGTGATTATCAAGGTGCTATACAAATCAATGATGAAAGTAGCGAATTGCACTTTCTATCGAGAAATGAAATACCAGTAAATCTAAACCCTCATCAATCCCCATTTATTAAGGATTGGATCAATGGTATACCTACTCCAGTAATAAAATGAAAAAGATCTTAAATGGGTGGGATTCCTTAGTAGAGTCATCTATTTTTCGCATACATTTGGAATCTATTAATTTCATATAAATTTACTGAATATTCAGGAGTGTTATATAATCAAAATACAATATTTTCAAAAAGGAAGTGGGAAAAGATGAAACAAATTATTACATTAGGAGGAGGGGGCTTTTCTATGGAGCCTCATAATCCGTTATTAGATACATATATTTTGCAGCAGTCTAACAAAGCCAATCCGAAGATCTGCTTTGTTCCTACTGCAAGCGGAGACTCAGAAAATTATATTTCAAAATTTTATTCTTTCTTTGACTCACAACCATGTATTCCGTCTCACTTATCTCTTTTTTCTCCTCCTACTCGTGATTTAGAAAGTTTTGTTTTGGAAAAGGATATTATTTATGTTGGGGGAGGAAATACTAAAAACCTTTTAGCTTTATGGAAAGAATGGTCATTAGATAGCATTTTTAAGACTGCTTGGCATGAGGGTATCCTTTTAACAGGCATTAGCGCTGGTTCAATTTGTTGGTTTGACGAAGGAATAACAGATTCATTTGGGGGAGATTTAGAGCCGATAACATGTTTAGGGTTTCTTCCAGGAAGTAATTGTCCTCATTACGATGGAGAAATCAATCGAAGACCAGCTTATCATGATTTGGTTAAAACGAATAAACTCTCATCTGGAATTGCCGCTGAAGATGGAGTAGCCGTTCATTTTATCGATCAAGAAATTCATAAAATCGTTAGTTCAAAACCTAATGGTAAAGCATATAAGGTCTCCTTGGATAAGGATATCAATGAGCAAGAGTTAACTGTTGAATATTTAGGAAGTATTTAAGAACTTCAAAGAATAAGCCTACTCCCGACTTTCATGTCTCGAATAGGCTTATTTTTATTATAGAAGAATATAGTTTATGATTTTAGTCTTCGTAAACTATTCTAAGAGTAGTTACATATTTTTCAAAAACTCCTTTTGGCTTATGTAGTATGATCAAAAGACGTAAAAGCAGTACACATTTTTCACTGTCACTATTTCCAAAGACAGGTGGTACCATACATTAAATTGATAAGTAAACTAAGCACTAGAAAAAAGTGAAACAAATTTTGGTAATTAAACGTAAAATAAGGAGAGGGGTGATTTGCGTTGAGGTATTTATTAATTGGTGTTTTCTTCTCACTATGCAGTGTCCTAATATCGATGATTTTGTGGGGAATGGAAAAGATTTATTTAGTTTCAGGCACGATTGGCTGTATCTTCATTGTCATTTCAATGATTTTTTCGGGGTCCATGGCTAGTGGGGATAGGATGAGGGCAAATTTTGCTACTGAATCAATTGAAAATAGGGACGAACGCAATAAAATTACTATAAATTCCTTGTACATTGCTTTACCAAATCTTATTGTTGCAGTTTTATTTTATTATTTTAGTAAATAATAAAAGAGCGCTTAGCACTTCTGAGCATCTTTTGAAGTTCTAGATGCTGACTGCAATTCCTTTATTCCTCCTCATATAAAAACTTAATTTCCTAGACTTTTCTAAAATAATATTTTAGCCTGATGATAGTTGACCATCTAATCTAAAAGGTCACTCGGACAAAAGTGACCTTTTGTTTTACTGTAGGTGTAAGGCTGGTGATTATCCTACTATTTAGGATGCGATATTTAGTAACAGAGGTTTTGAAAATGAGTGAATGTGACAATGATAAATAGCATTAACTTTTTTCATTGAACATCTGAATAGAAAGTAAATATTTTATAACTTAATTAATAGCGCATGAATGTTGCACCGACAATAATTAAAAGAATGAAGAGAACTACGATTAAAGCGAATGTTGAACCATAGCCGCCACCACCATAATAGCCACAACTTCCACTACCAACATTTCCACCTTGCCAGTATCCCATAATATATCCCCCCTTTCTACAAGCTATAATATGCACAGATGTTGAAAGGAGAGGAGTTATTCATCTAAAATTTACTCAGTTTGGATTAAAAATTTGAAAAAAATTTATGAGGAATTACTCAAATAAAAAATGGACACCTATGTGAAAGTGGCTCGAATTTTTGAGATTTCTTAGACATATGACATTTAGAGAAAGAGACTATTCTACTTCATTTAATAAACGTAATTTCATTTTTATAGAATAATAAAATTGAAACTATTACAAATTTCAATCGTATAAAATAAGGAAGGTTCTAGGAGGTGTCTATACTATGCCGGTTATTGGATGGGCAATTCTAACTTTTTCAATTGTATGTTACTTACCTTTCTTTATCTGGCTTTCTGCTAGTTATCTAGGTAACGGTGATCAATCAAAAAGAAAAAATAAATTTTGGTTATTATTGATGATAGCGGGATTATTAAATTCTTTGAACTTATTCTTATTTAAGATTCCGGATACATATTGTTTAGCAGTAACGGTCATCATCATTTTATTATTTAACCTATATATGTTTTTCGTTGTTCGGAAAGATAAAAGAAAAAGGATCGTTAAGATAAATTAAAAGTGGTAGAATGACTAGCGAAACGTTTGAGAATGACATAATGTACGTGAAAATGTTCCCCTTGAAGTAGACAATATAATCCATGTCTACATTCAAGGGGATATTTTTTATGTATTACAGTTATCAAGGGAAATGAAAAGGGCCTAAGAAAGACTCTTTTTAAAGTGACTTATTAATTTTTTGTTTCCAGACCAAAGTGGCTACTGAACCTAGGCATATACAAACGGCATATATAATACCGCTAATGTTACCCCAAAACTCTAGTCCAAAAGGTAACAGTAAGGTTGCAATACCAACTATGTAAGAGAATATCCCAAATAGCTTAGCTAGTTTATCTTTATCACCAATAAAACTATCTTCTTGGTAACCCGCAATAAGCCCCAGTTTCTTTTTTATATGGATAAGATAACCCATGAAAATAATTAGTATAGCGAGAACAATACAAGTAACATATCCAGCAATCATTTTCGTCACCTCACTTATATCAGTTTAATTAATATACGAATGTAACAAGATGGGGTTTTCCAAATTATTACTGAAGGTGATCTATCTCGCAATACGAGGATTAATTGAGGAAAGTAAGCAGGGGAGTAATTAGAAAAACAGCATAAAGATTTTCCATCATGCAAAATCTTAGATAGTTAACCCGAAGTTAGAAAATGTCTATATATTTATCAGCACAGTTCCAAAAAAAGTTGGGGAAATTGGATAATAATAAAAGAGAAGAAATAAGGGTCACTCGAACCAAAGTGACCCTAAACCACAAACTAGGAGGCGCAAAGCTAAGTTAGCTTTACACTACTATTAATATGCTTTGATAGTTATGCTTATATAGTGAAATGCCTGTGAATTAGATTTAAAAATAAAAGCTTCCTTCGACTATTTAAACTTTTGCGATTTTGAGTAAGTCGCATTTTTACTGCTTCTACTAGTGTAGAAAGCCTATTAAATATCTCATGAACCTGCCTCCTATTTTAATATAGAAAGTGGCATATATATGAAGCTATGGTCTAATACAACTTACAGATAAGAAGGCTTGCTACATAAAGCTGCTTGTAATACTAATTGTGCAAACTCGTGGTCATTGATTACAAAAGGTACTTCTTCTGGCTCAACCCAAATGCGCGAAATCGTTTCATGCTCACGAAGAAATGGGAGGCACTCTTGGATTTCCATGCGATAAAACATTTGATATCCGATTAAAGGGTACTTACTATCAGCATTGAATAAAGGATTTTCTTCGTGACTGACTTCAATTGCTCCTATATAGTTGATATGACCCTTTACATAGCCTTCTTCAAATGCTTCTCTATGCAATGCTTCTTCAGGTGTTTCTCCTTTTTCTATATGACCTCCAGGAAAGTTAAATCCTCTCTCGGCTACATGTACTAACAAAACATACCCATTATAAAAACAAACCCCATGTACACTTGTAACTTTGCTGTAATTTTTAATCTTTTTCTTCGGTAGCCAAGTCAGTTTAAGATAATGCCCGCTCCAGTTCACATAAGTTTGATTGTTCATATGCTTCCTTCCTTATTATCAAAATCATTATATTTCCATTTTAGTTAATTGGAAGAAGTGTGTATATTATAAATTTTAAATCCTTCTGAATAGATTTTGTTTCATATTCAGAAGGCCTATATTTAGATGGGCTGATTTATTTTAGGGAGTCAATTAAAGTAATTTATATGATGATCTTAGTGAACATCAACATCAATTGGTTCATCAAAATAAACAAATTTTGTTTCAGTTTGACCGTAAAGAATAAAAGAATCTAACTGAATGTCCTTGTTTAATGTAAAGGTCGTATATGTTTTATCTTTATCTGTTCGGAATCGGGCTGTATCCCATGCTGTTTTATGATTGACTTTAATATCCCAACTACTAATCGTCGTTGACTTTGCATCTGAAGAAATTTCAAGAGATTGATCTGGTTGGAGCTTTACTTCATATGTTGTACCTTTATAGGTGAATGAATAAGGTAATTGGTCAACTGTTAGTGCATGTCTTACATTCGTTGGTAGCTCAAATTTTGCTCCAATTACAGATAAATAACCTCCATCACGTATGCTTGGGTATGTGCTAAGTGTTTCAGTATGAGCTAGGCGATCATTTTGAATGCTAATAGTATCTTCAGGAATTGAGCGTTTTAAAGTTTTTCCATCTGCATTTATTACATCATATAGAATTTGTGCATTATAACCTACATAAGCATCCTTTTCAGTTAAAGGTAAATCAGCAGTATATTGTGCTACTTGTTGTTCTACAAATGTTGCCATATCGTCCGTGAAATTTGTTTCAAATTTGAAGATAGAGTTGTATGGTCCATGCTGTGCACGTATGAAATTTACGTCAATGCCGTCCTTTTTAAAAGAAGAATGAAGTGTGATATTTTCCGTTTTGGCTAACAATTCCTGTCGGTTAATAGGTACTTCAAACGACCACTGTCCATCAATGTCATATATGTGCTTAAAGTCGAAAACTAATTTGAATTCAGGGTAGGGCACATCAAATAATGGGAAAACATAGGTAATTTCATTTGTTGATGTCTCTGCATAACTACCTATTAATTCGGTTTCCCCGTTTGGTAGAACGAGTGATACATCATTTACATTACCTTCGTTCGATTTATTGAAGAAAAGTTCATCACCGTTATAGCCAGATGTAGCTAATGTTACTTCTATGAGAGCATCCGTTACTTTAACTTCCTTTACGATAATCGTTACAGAGGAAGAACTAGTTGAGGATTCCTTCTGTAAAATCGAAAATACTAGAAATAATAATGCTGCTGTGACGAAAACAGTTGCTAAAGCTGCTCGCCAGTCTCGTTTTTTGGAAAGTACAGTCTTTTCCAACGATAATTGATCCATTACCTGATTTGTAAAAGCAGCCTCAACATTCACAGGTGAGAACATAGTACTTATTGCATGTTCCGTTTCAAGCAGCTCCTCAAATAGTGCAGAGCAAGTTGCACATGATTGGATATGCGTATCAATTTGAGCTGTTGACTCTTCAAGTTGTCCATCGATAAAATCATACATTTCTTCAGTCGATAAGCAATTCACCATTTAAAACTCCCTTCAACTTGGATTTTCTTAGCCGAGTTTTTGTTCTATATAGACGATTTCGCACCTCGGTTATTGGAATATGAAGTGTTTCAGCGATATCTTCATATGTGCAGTTACTAGCATACTTAAGAATAAAAATTTGACGCGTTTTATCGTCCAATGTTGTAAGGCATTGCTGTAGCAGCTCTTTCTGTTCTTTAGCAATCAATACTGATTCTGGTGTACATAATGATGGCGTTTCCTCAAGTGGTGTCGCATCTTCTTTATGCTTTCGCTTAAAATCGATAAGATGATTAATCGCAATCCGAAAGAGCCAAGCTTTAAATGAGCCACCCTTGAACTTAGCTAGGTTTTCATAGCATTTAATAAATGTTTCTTACGCTATGTCCTTTGCCATTTCTTCGTCTTTCGTCTGATACGTTAAATAGCTGACGAGTGGCTGCTTATATGTATCAACAATGATGCGAAAATCCTGTTGATCACCGGCTATGATTTTTTGTATAAGCTGTTCATTCACGAAATCCACCTCCTTACATTAAAAACGTAAAATCTTTGAAAAAATCTCAAGTGGATGGAAAAAATTTTGTAAAAGATTCTATTTAAAACAGTTTATAAACCTTAGTACTTCGTTGCTCTGTTTTTAATAGGGGCATTCAAGTCTATTATTTTAATTATATTAAAAATAGCAGTTGCACATAAAATCATGCATTTGAAGCGGAAGCTAAAAGTTAAACGGATTCCGCTTTTGTTAAGTTAATGATTGAAGATGAACAAAACTAACAAAAATACAAAAAGAGTCACATTTAACTAGATGTGGCTTTTTCTTATGCATCTAATAGCTATGAATAGAAGTGATGGAGGCAATCTTAATGCCAGTAGATTAAAATGCAGCCTTGTTTGTTATCAACTTTACACAACGAAAGAGGTGGTACTATGCAATTAACAGATGGTACATGGATATTTGATTCAGAAATGATCGATGAAACTGCAAAAAAATTAGAACGAGATGAGCAAGAGCGGGAGTTGTTAAATGCTTTTGCTCGCTATGCTTATCTTCGATACAAGCAGATTCGAGATAGTGTAAATCCTCGTAAATGTAAATATATGAAGATTGATCAAGTGCGTGAACAATTAAAATCACCAGCTAAATTACGAAAAGTTAGCAGTCTATTCAACATTTCAGAAGAGGAAGTACACTACATTTTAGATTTTGTGAAAAAGTATTTGAAGTATGTAAAATAACTGATAATTCCCCGGTTAAAATTTTTGACCGGGAGATTATTATTTTACATAAGCTACTACATTTCCTTAAACGCCAAATTAACCGGTTAAATATACAGTGTAGTTCATATACTAGCTTAAACATGCTCAGGCTCTTAGATTTGTTAACTGAGGAATGTTATTGAAAAAGGCCGTGTGTGCAAGGTTATCATTTCTCATCTTTCCTCACTATATAGTATTATAAAGTTTAGAAATAAGGAGTGTGAGAATATGAGATTCATTAAATTCCTTCTGATCATTGTAATTATCCTCGGTGTTATTGGATATGGTGTTTATCATTATGGTATGCAGTTTGCATCCGATAAGGTTGTTGATACTATTTCAACAGAATTAGAGAAGAATGGTCAAATGGATGAAATTAAAAATACGATTGAACGTGACCCTCAATTAAAATCATTTATGGAAGAAGCTAAAACGGCAGATAGCAGCAAGTTGCCATTTACAACAAAAGAAGAGGCTACGAAAGTATTGATTCAAAAAGTTGGTATTTCGGAGCTTAATAATATAAGAACAAAAGTACAAAATGGTTCAATGACAAAAGAGCAAGTTATTCAAGAAATGGAAGGTAAATTAACAGACGAAGAAATTATGGCGCTAAAAGTAATCGTATATAAAGAATTATATAAATAAAACATTCGTAGACCATAAAAAGGAAAAAGTAGGACATGTCATTGGGGCATGTCCTATTTTTTGCATTCTAAAGTGAAGTAATCCATATTTTCAAAAAAAAATTTGTCCCTTATTTTGTACAAAATCTGTATATAAGTTAATGAATGAAGAATAACTCAAAGAACTTACAAAACAAAAGGAGGGGCATTATGGCTATATTTAGGGTTCATAAAAAGGAGAATTATGTTGTGTTAGACAAAGGGTTTTTGAATGACAAACTTTTAAGCTGGAAAGCAAAAGGCTTGCTCGCTTACATGTTGTCATTGCCAGATGATTGGTCATTTTGTATTTCTGATTTAGCCATTCGGAGCAAATGTAGTCGTGATTCTACTGCTAACATTATCAAGGAACTTACTAAAGCTGGCTATATTCACAAGGTGCAATGGAGAACAAATCAAGGGAGATTTGGAATAACAGAACTCATGGTGTTTGAAACACCACAAGTTGAACCGTATAATGAAAATCCGTTAACGGTTAATCCGTTGACGGAAAACCCATTAACGGAAAACCCATTAACGGAAAACCCGTCACTACTAATTAATAATAAATCACTAAATAATAATTTACTAAATAGTAGTTATTATTGTTATAAGAGCCATTCCTTGGAAGGGAATCATCCGAAACCACAAACAGCATTCCAATTTTACGAGCAAAATGGCTTTGGTTCTCTAGTCGAGCATGTCATGCAGAAAATCGATTATTGGATTGATGATCTATCAGAAGACCTTGTTATTCATGCTATGAAGCAAGCAGTAGAATCCAATGCGCCTCGTTGGAATTACGTTGAAAAAATTTTACACTCGTGGTCTGATAAGAAGTTTAAAACAATTGAGGAGGTAGAAACGGACAAAATTCGATTTACAGCTCAGAAAAAACAACGACAACAGAGTACGAATCAATCCAACCATCAAGGGCGTAAAGAGGTTGTTCCTGAATGGTTCCATCAACGCCATAAAAATTACAGTGATATAGAAGCTGGACAAGCTATTGATTTTGAAGCTGAGCGTCAAAAAATCTTAGAAACATTAGGGAGGTAACTAAGCGTGTAAGATGAATGATATTAACCGATTTTGTAGCATTTTCAACAATCCTAAAAAGAGGGACCTTACTCATATCGTTTTGAGTAAGTCTCTCTAATTTATCCATGTATAAACCTCATTTTGCATAATATGGTACTATGAAATGGAAGTTGACTATATTACAAAGGGGCATGCTTATGAGCACACACTTCACCTTTACGGATTTCCCTGTATTAGAAACAGAACGTTTTATATTACGGAAAGCACAAGAAAATGATTGTTTGGATCTTTTTGAGCTTTATTCAA
The DNA here is from genome assembly GCF_050279145.1 of Lysinibacillus sp. NPDC094177. Lineage (NCBI taxonomy): Bacteria > Bacillati > Bacillota > Bacilli > Caryophanales > Bacillaceae > Lysinibacillus > Lysinibacillus sp. NPDC094177. The sequence goes on from NZ_JBNNTW010000003.1 coordinate 232,116, forward strand.
ATGAAAGTGTTGTGAAATACATACCATTGGAACCTTTTAACTCAGTAGAGGATACAAAAAGTGAAATGATTTGGTATGAAAAAATTTTTGAGGAGCAGAGTGGTTTAAGATGGGTTATAGAAGAACCTGTAACTAAAAAAGTAATTGGAACTTGTGGTTTTTTAAATTATGAAAAAGCCCATAATCGACTAGAAATCGGTTATGATTTAATTCCTTCATACTGGAAGAAGGGCATAATGAAAGAGACATTGAGTACGATCATTCATTTTGCTTTTACAAAGATGAACGTTAATAAAATAGAGGCAAAGGTCGTTCCTGAAAATATAACTTCCATTAAATTATTGGAAAAATTAAATTTTAATCAAGAAGGTATGTTAAGAGAGCATGAATTTGAAAAAGGTAATTATGTGGATCTAGTTATTTTTTCTATTTTGAAAAGGGAATATAAAAACCTCAAGTATGTATAACATTCTTGAGATTAAAATTAGCTTTAGAGGGTAGTAAAAAACTAAACGTTTATAAAATAATTCAAGTTATTAGAAATGGAGAGCTACTTTATGTTGAAATTTATCGGCTCGGGAAGTGCATTTAATACTAAATTAGGGAATAATTCAGCGTATTATAAAATGGGAAATCAAATGTTACTTATAGATTGTGGTAGCAATATTTTTCACCGCATTAAGGAAAATAATTTACTGGGAGGTATCGAACACATCCATGTATTGATAACCCATACTCATGCGGATCATGTAGGAAGCCTTGCTGATTTTATTTTTTATAGCTATTATTGCCATGATGAAATGGCAAAACCTAATGTTACTGTTTATTCCGTTCATGATGTAAAAATTGAAGAATTGTTGTCCATTAATGGTATTACCCCAGAAGTTCATTGCTTTACAAAAAAATTGCAATCAGATAAACAGTACACGCTTAATTTCTGTAAAGTACTTTTCGAAAGATCTATTCATGTTAAAGAGATACCTTCTTATTCAATTGAATTATATATAGATGGCAAGTTCATTTATTACACAGGAGATACAAATAGCCTAAAAGCATCTTTACGAACTCCAAATGAATCGAGTAAGGTCTATGATTATGTTTATGTAGATACTTGCAAAGCTGATTATGAAGGTAATGTGCACTTGTCATTACGAAAACTTAGTGAGCTAGTGAGTCCTGATGTACGTTCAAAATTTTGGTGTATGCATTTAGATGAAGGCTTTGACCGTCAAGAAGCTGAAACGTTAGGGTTTAATGTTGTGACGAACGAATATTAAGTTAATATAACAATCGGAATACCTCCTGATATGCCAACATAAAAATGCTGTAGCGTGTGACAACGCTACAGCTCAGAATTGGTCTTGCCCTTATAATGGCTGAGCCATTTAACAGCATTATAACACATAGTATGGAAAATCAAAGTTCTAATGAGAATTTATTTCAGTGAATTGAATTTATCGTTGAATAGTTGCCATAATTGAGGAAGAAATGAAGCAGCACCAAAGGTCGACAATAACAGGTTACAAAAGGATGTATGTGAATATAACGTAAAGACCCCTCAAATTGGGTTCATCACCAAAAGTTGTGGATGCCATTTTAAAAAAAATATGCCCTGTATATTAGTTGATTGAAGTGGAGACTGGGCGACTCCTTGGGGATTAGCGTCACAGATGAGACCCTGGAGCAAGCATCGCGAGTGAAGCGGCTCATCGGACGCCCCCAGGAAGCTTTGCTCTGTGCGAAAGCGTAGTGCTAACGTAGCGGCAGCAACAAAGCGCCCAGTCGGAACGGAAATCAACCACACGTTTTGGTGAAGAGCTCAAATAGTCTAATTTGAGGGGTCTTTGGTAAATAGCTATTCTTTAATTGTTTCAGCAAATGTTTTTCGACCAGGATTAACTTTATTTACGGTAACATTTAATTTAAGTGAATCTGCAGTTAAAGGTACTTTGCCGTCTTTCTGTATTTTTTTCCATGCTTTTACGTTTTTTCGATATAGCTGCTCTGATAAGCGGAAAACATCAACATCTAATTTTAAGCCCTCTTCATATGATTTCTTTATATCGTTTTTAACTTCCTTAATAATACCTTTTCTTATTTCGTCGGTGGAAACTTTTCCTTTGAAACCATTGATGATTGCATTCAATTTTATATCAACTTCAAATGTTACTTCATTATTTTTTACAATTGGTTTAATTTTTGTACTTAATTTTTCTAAATCGACTGTTAAGAATTCTTTTTCTTTATTTTCTAATCTAAAGGTTACGTCTCCACGAGTTTTTTTATGATAGACCCATTGGACACCTCTTGCAGCTCCATCCTTCAAATAGCCTTTAAATCCTTTCCTTGAAACTAGCCCGAAACCTGTTAATGCTGTTTCCGTTGTTGGCTCTTTGGCCGTCTCCCAGTTTTTGTTGATCTCAATGAATGGAATATTTACTTCATGACTCGGCTCATTTAAGAAGATAAGTAGTTTTCGTAAATCAACAGGCTCTACATAAGTTGCTAGTTCTTTAGTATGCAATGGGTTGCTTAGTTTTGAAGCTGTTAGTGATTTATTTAATATAGGTGTGATTAAAAGAACTTCTTTAATTGGATCCTTTGTACAATAAGCTAATATTTGATATCTAGTTGCCCGATGACGTAAAAAACTGTCAATTATAGGAATGGAATTCTCACTTTTTAGGGCTTCCTCTGAGAAAATAATAAAAGTCATATGTCCCCAGAATACTTTTTGATCGATGGATCGATATAATTTAAAAAAGGCTTCTTCCATCGTTTTACCTTTAGCAAATCCAATTTCTGACGGTGCTGCTTGAGGAGTAGGCCCTTCAGATTTAGCTACATTCGCAAAATTAATGATTTGCAGATATACTTCATATTGACCATCTTTATAATCGATACCAACTCCGTCAATATAGTACATTCTTTGTGGTTCAGTAACATCCCAACATCCAGAAAGCAATAGTACAGCTGTTAAACTTACTATTAACGTAATTTTTTTCTTCATTTTTTTGATCCCTACTTTTAGAAATTCTGTGTAATTTAAAGGGGTTTTGTATATAGCTTGGACAAAAAATGAGAGGAATATAAGTAGTGAAAAACTTAGGATAACTGTATTTAACCATTTAAACAAAAGACCAGGACTCATCTTTAATAATGAGACCTGGCTGTATTTCTGAATAAAACGAAAAGGGATGAAAAAAATCCGCTGATCACTTTATATGCCTTTATTATCGCGAATTTCTATAATAGTTCCTTCAGGTGCTTTTAACTTACAAAGTTGACCATTTTCAACCTTATAAATAATCTCATCGTTTTTACGAATAAAGTTAACGTTCATATTCTGCAATCGTTCTACTTCTTGACTAAGATTGTCAACCCATAAACAGAAATGTACAATGCCTTGAGCATTTGAGTTGAAAGCATCAAGATCTTCATTATATTTCCCAGTTTGGAGTTCAATATAAAAGGCTCCAAGCTTTAACCACGTATTAAAATGTCTATCGTGGAAATTTGGTGATTCTTGTACTAGTTCAAATCCTAATACTTCTGTGTAAAATTTAAAAGATTCAGCATATGTATTCGTTTGGATGCAGATGTGATGCACATATTTTTCAGCCATAAGTAATTTCTCCTTTTAATTAATGTATTCTAATGAAACAATCAAATTCATGGGTTCTTCCTAAATGATACCAGAATAGTTTATTACCGAGGAAATAGCGTAACATTTTAGCATACATTCATACAAGTATAAATTACGCCAAAATGGTTAATTTATATATCGGAGGTGATAATTTTGACAAAAGAAAAGCGCAATAACAGTGAAGAAGACCAAGTAGAATTTGGATCAGATTTAAGCCCTGACGATTTAGATGTGCGTGAAGAAAATGATCTAACAAAAGAACAAAAGAACAATTCAAAGAATGAAAAACAACATAACGAAAACACTTCCTCAAAATGTAATAAATAATAGGAAGACACATAAAAATTATTACCACAATCTTTGGGTTGTGGTAATTATACATATACATAAGAAAGAAAACACTAATATATCTATTATATTAAGGTTTTAATGTAAACTATTTATAAAGAATTAAGTAGCGAAAAAAGTTGAGAAAGGAGATATAGAATGACTACAAAATTTAAAATTGAACTCCCGCTTATTCCAAATGATTTGACTAAAGGAACTTTTGAAGACGTTATTTATGATGAAGAACCGTATCTATCGAATCAACTGATTACGAATACAAGTAGAGAGAATGATAGTATTGAACGTTTATTTTTATCTAAAGTTATATTTCAAAAAGTATCTTTGATTAACTCCGATTTCTACAAAATTGATATGACTGATGTTATTTTTGAAAACTGTGACTTATCTAACTCAAAATTTAATGAGGGTATTATCCATCGAGTTACATTTAAAAACTGTAAACTGTTAGGTGTTGATTTCTCAGGGGCAAATTTAGGGAACGTTTCTTTCGAAGGTTGTATGATGAATTTGTGCAACTTTGGCGTAGCAAGATTAAAACAGATTTGTTTTGATCAGTCATCATTACGTGGTACAAGTTATTACGACTGCCAATTTAAGAAAGTGAAATTTGAACACTGTAATATTGATGAAGTTGATTTTAGTGATACTCCATTAAATAATGTGGATATAAGCACGTGTACATTTGAACGATTAAATGTAGCTATAAAAGATTTAAGTGGCTGTGTAATTTCCTCTGAACAAGCAATTGGTTTTGCTGAATTGCTGGGTTTAAAGGTTAAACGAGGATAAAGATTGTTCTAGGTTCCTTATCGCTAAAAAGGACCTATGCAAAAGGCTATCGCAATAATTGTAAAAGAAATTAAGTATAACAATGTTGTAACATTTAGAACATGCTAGAGCGGTTTGATAAAAATTGATTAATTATTAATTTTCATAGGATATTTATCTTAAAGTCACAAGAACTGTGATCTTAAGTAAAATAGAAGTTTGATCCAGGAAGGGGGGAGATGGAATGGATGATGTATTCAAGTTCTGTTTTACAGCAAAGAATACACCTTTAACGTCAACTGCCATTACTTTATCAAATGTGTCTTCTTCAATATCTACGAATTTTGCTGTTGAAGGATAGTACAATATAAGACGAAAAAAACCTTAGAATAATAAGCTTTGATATTCTGATGAAATCGAGTAAAGCATGAAAGCTAACAGATCAGTTATATTAACAGCTACTTTTTATCGATATTTAATATAAATATATTTAATAGCATTTTATCTTAATAAAACTCAAATTGTTTGATGTAATTGATATTCAAATATTTTCATGCTATTTTTATTCCAACAACTCCGAAAACTTAATATGAATTTTTTCAGTCCTAACTGTATGCATTTCTGATGTAACTTATATATATCTTTGGTGTAGTATCCGAAATTTTTTTTGCTTAAATGGTTTCATATTCCTTTGATCTTGCTAACTGAAGTGTACGATACTTTTCATCGAAGCTATCATAACAATAGCTATGTATACATACACATGTCGTTCAGAAATGCTCATCAAATTCAAGATATATGTCTTCGATTTTTAGTTCTTCAAACTTTATCATATCCTTAGCGGTTAAAAATTATTAGCTTATTACCTGAATAAAAATGATTTGTTAACCAATTAGCCAGAAATTTTGGAATAAATGGACCACTGTATAAACAAACAAAAATAGTAGGGGGATTGAAAATGAATAGCCTTATTTTTAGTAATATCGTTGGTTTCTTCTTAGTAATCTCGCTCTATATATTACCATTTATCATTATTATAAAAATTTATTACGCTTTTAAAAGGAATGAAAAGCGAAAAGATGAAATGTTAAAAATTGAAAAACAAAATGCCATTCTATTACAGAAACGTATGGATGAAATGAACAATCGATTAAGTGACATTGAAAAATTTTTAAAAGAGGTAGATTAAAAAACCAAGAGGCTGGGGTTCTTTGCAATTCTGACATAGAGTAAAAATAAATGAAGATCCATTAGAAAAAATTTTGTCAACTGGCTTTAAAGTAGCATAACTATCAATTTTCCTCTGAGAAAATGAATCACACCACATTACAAATCAATTTGTAGTTTGCCATAAAATCACCTCAATGTAATTTGTTTAAATTTTAATATAAAAACAGCCGAGGCATTGTATACGTTATAGCTAGATAAAGTAGCACCACAATATGAACAAGTATATTTTAAATAAAATTTTGTGAAACTTATTTAAACTCAAGTCGTAGTATTAATTAATGGGGGAGGAATTATGTTGAAAAAATACTTATTATTTGCAGGGGTATTTACATTAGTATTTGTCATATTGCAAGTGTTATCAGGTATGCTATTAACAATGTTTTATACACCTAGCATACAGCAGTGGGAACAGGCTTCGACTTTATCATCCCAAGTGGTGTTTGGAAATACAAGCTTTATTCCGCCGCTTGTTATATCTTTAATGGCGTTAGTAATAGCTTTTGGTAGTACTAAGCTAATCGATAAAAAGGCTGTTCATTAATAAAAAGGAAGGGCGTTTTTTCCCTTCCTTTTTGAATGAAATTCTAAAGTATAGTTGTAATATCTTCACGAATTCCTTATTAAAATGTGCTCAATAGGTGCTTTTTTCTATTGGCACTGTTTAATTATCTTGCAATTTGGGTGATGTAATATCTTAGATACACTTGCAAAGTGGAATATCCCGTCTTACTACTGAATAGCTTTGGTCCCTCTTGTGGTGCATTTTATGATGCTCAGTGTTGCAATCGGGTGATAATAATCATGCAAAAATTGTAGTATAAGGTTCTGAATTTTAGTATAATATTCTATGTTTTTAAGGGGAAAATTTTCCTTTATCAGGATAAAGGGCAGAAGGAAGGGATTATAATGCTATATTTAGGATTGATAATTATTGCTTGTTTATTTTTATATTTACAAAGAGCATCATTTTCATTGGTGGCTGATTCAAAACGACAATTAACAATTAAAAGAATGGAATTGTTAATTGTGATTGCTCCATTTGTTTCGTTAGTCGTGTTTACTATTCTTTTTTTAACTGTACTGACGGGACAATTAGCTGACAGAATATCTCATGCTTTAATAGTTTTTAGTCTTTGGATTTTTTTCACCTATTTCATAAAAACTCTATTTGGGTATTGGAAAAATAAAAATATATTATTGGTTACTTTCGTTGCGGTACCATTGACGCTTTATTTTATATTGCAATTGACTCCGTTAGACAATTATACAAAGTTAGTTTTCCTGAAAATAGGGAATTTTTCATTTATCATAGGTCTAGTATTAATTGTTTTATTTTATTCGAATTATTTATATAAAAGGAAGTTAGAAGTGGCGAAGGTTTAATTAAATAATGAGGCGATTGTTATTTACTCGTCACTAGAAAGATGAAGCGTATTCGGAATGATCGAATACGCTTTATTTTATTTTACTTTACTTACAGGGTACAAGTCCCGAACCGCAAGACAGAAGTGGTGGTAAATTAAGTACATGGGTGTCTGTGATAACGCGAAAAGTTATACAGAGAAACAAATGAAGCTAAGTCATTAAATATAATTGATGATGTTAAAAGAAAAAAAATTCATCATTACGTTGCATGACGAAACTAAAAATTTCACTGTCGATTATGAAATAACTAAGGTCTATGATAAAGAGAAAAATGCTACAACTTTAAATCAATGAATGCGAGATGAATAACTACCGAGTTTGATTGAGAAATTGCTTATACAATCATGAAGCGGCCTGTTTTTCAATTAGTACACTTAAATAGCATAACATTTTGATGAACAGTTTGAGGATCGTGTCAAAAAGATAGTGTGCAATTAATAGAGTGGATTTAATAAGAAAACAGTCCTTTCAAATTATTAAAGGACTGTTTTAAATAAATGATTGAATTTAAATTCATTATAACATTTTAAAAATAGGGGGCATGTTAATGTTATAAAAATTTAATGTGGGGCTTTCGTTTGAAGCAATTTTATCCCCAAATAAATAAATATCGTTCCTGTTATCTTATTTAGAATTGTTCCTAACTTTTGGTTTCCTCTTAGTTTTTTAGTAACGTATGAAGAGAAATAAGCAACAAATATACACCATAGTAGTCCAGTTGCTGTAAAAGTAAGTCCTAAAATGATAAAAGGAGTAGGACCCGAGACATTTATATCTATAAACTGTGGGAGAAACGCAATAAAAAATAAAGAAACTTTTGGATTCGTTAGACTTGTTAAAAGCCCCTGTATATAAATTTTTCTTATGTTTAATTTATTTGATGACGCTTCGAAACTTATGTTTGATTTATCAAGTATCATTTTAATCCCTAGATAAACGAGATAAATAACACCAATAATTTTAATGGTATTAAATAATACAATAGATTTTGTAAGTATGAGCGATAAGCCAAAAGAAACTAATAACGTATGAACTAAGGAGCCAGTAATAATACCAAACACAGAATAAATACCAGCTTTTCTACCTTGGGAAATGCTTCTACCAACAATATACATGGTGTCCGCACCAGGGATTAGATTTAATAAAATCCCTGTTAATAAAAACATTTCATAATTTATAATACCGTACATTTTAGCACCTCTATCTCTTTTTTGGGGTGCCCTTATTGATTCTAAAGTAAATGAAGGGAAAACAAAAGCATTTTTTATTCAAAAAGATCGGCCCAAATAAATTTGTAGAAAAATTATTCGCTGAAAATTCAGAATAAAGTGAATGTAAAACGAAAATAGAGCGATTCATTTATTATTATTGCCCACCATTCAATCTTCAAAGGATATCCGTTTACAAAGTTGCTCTTCCTCAATGAGTTCTTGCTAGTGAAGTAGAAATTTTAACAACTTTTCTTTTAATCCAAAGAAAGCTTCCTCAACTCTAACTAGAAAAGTATCAGAATTATGATTGGTTTGTGAAAAAGACGTTGAAAACGGATAGCAGTAATAGCTTTTGGTTTAGTTATTAGCGCTTCATTGAGTGGCTCACTATTGGTCAATTAAAGCGTAACTATTGGTATGATGTTATTTGTATAACAATCGAATTCGTGGGGGATCATTGCTACCATGGGGAAGAAAGTAAATTAAGGAAAAGATATAGTTTGCCAATGAAAAAATATTTACTTATTGTTTTGTTCTTTTTTAAAAAAGTTTGAAGTTAACAAAAAAGCAATTCCTATAAAAAAGCATATTAGTGCCACTGATTTATTCGGAATAAATGAATTGTAATCAAATGAACCAAGCGATGTTCCGAGTCCACATATAAACAAAAAGAAGCCTAACCAATAAATGATTTTTCCAATTGTAGTATGAGTTTTCGTATAAAAATACCTCCTTTATGTATTGTTATTTTATATCATAATATAATTAGATAATTTTTGGATAAATTAGATTAGTGTAGTTGCTGAGCACTTTGAAACCTTTATGAACACTATGATGATTAATCGAAAGATAATGTTCAGTAATGGGCTGGCATTAACCATACCGAAAAAACCCCAGTTTTTAACTGGGGAGACGGTTTGTCAGATTTAATAAATATTATTTTTCTGGATAATCTACGTGTAGTGGCGGTGGAACTAACCAGCCTTTTGTCTTATTAAGACGTAACAGTTTAGCTCCAATTTGGGCTTTTGCTGTATGGAATTGGCCATACATTAATGCGATATCTTCACGAGTAGAAATGCCCATTGCTTGACTGCAAGCAACTAATCCAGCAGCTAGGTCCGCGCTAAGCGCAGCACTAATTTCTGGATCATTAAACTTAGCACCTGCAGGGATATCTTCCATTCTTGCTACTGGTCTTTCTGGTGAAGCAGGAGGTAAACCAATACCATTTGTTTTTAGGATTTTTTCTAATTGTTTTACTTCTTCCCTGCAAAGTTCAACTATATCTTCAATTATTTTTTTTAGATCTTCATCACCAGCGTGATTATAAAAAGTTTGATAGCCAGAAATCATACCATAATCTGCAATTAAATTTGACCATACACTAAAAACTTCACCGTAATGCAATGGTTCGTCTTTTGGATTTCCACCAAGAATACCCATACTTTCACTTCCTTTTCTTATTTTAGCTAAAGCAAGGATAGTATGGATGAAATTTAAAAAATAATTCATATAAAAAATAAGGTTACTGAACAATTTGAGTAAAGAAACAATAAAAAGGGTCACTATGCTGAAAGTGACCCTAAATATCGAATAAGAGACTATTGGAACTTATGAAGTTTCTTAACTTTCATTGAAGCCACTTCTCCGCAATTCGTGCAAATAGTCAAAATTAGTGGTGAACTCGAAAAATGGAGCATATCAAGCTTAATGGGTTTTACATTTGCCATAGATCCACCTAATTCACCTTGTGTAAATTCATCACTACCACATGATTTACAAACTAATTTATCGTTTTCCATGTAATCACCTCATTATGTAATATATGTAAATTATAACATAAAATAAGCCGCAGCGTCGTCACACGCTACAGCTCCTATTCTTCATTAAATTTTGTTATAGATGACCATAAATTGTGCTGCTTCAGATTCAAGTGCGATTAGATGATCTTCAGTAGAGGGTTCATCTGAAATCAATCTACCTTTTTGGACGTTTAAAATTGCAGGTTTTATCTCAGGAGAATGATCAATGCTGAAATCAGATTGATTTAATAGTGTCAAAGATGAGCGGCATTTGTTTTTATCAATTCGTTCGTCTTTCCCTTTGAAATATAACTTGATTAAGTATGGAACACCATCAATCTTTAATCCAAGTTCAGGTGATGAACGAACAGTTAAATATTCGTTATACCAATTGGATTTGCCTGGTTCAAACCATTCAATTTCTTTATTTTTAATAAATTTTAAATGTGCTTTGACAGCTTCAAGGTAATTTTTCTGTTTAGTTTGAGAAACCTTTTCAGCAAGAGAAAGCAGGTAATCGTTACTAAATTCTTTCTCATGAAATTTTCGGATACCATCTCGTAAAGGTTTCCAGTAATCAAAAGCAGGATTGTATTCATCTTGATATTTTATTTGTCTAACCATTGAAATTTTACCAGTAACGCCTTTGAAAGTAAAGTCTGTAAATTGTGTAAGGCCGATAGATACTTTTTTTGAAGACATTATTAACAACTCCTTTATTTGTAAATATTCAAAAAAAAGAAAGGTGCCTTCGATCAATTTCAGGAGAATTTAAGATGAATCAATTACAAATTATCGTTCATGACAACCGTCAAATAATTTCACTTCTATAAAGATTGCAATATATTCACCTTACTGTTATAGAGTTAAAAACTATTTAAAGCCCTACATCAAAATGATGAAAAACCTAAAAATACATCTGTTTTATATCTCTAGATTGAAAAAGGGACATGGCTACATGATAAATCGCAAAACGCGATAGCGCAGCGGCTGCCATGATGAATAGGATGAAGGCTTTATCAATTATCAACCAAGGATTAGGAATTATTGGAGTGGGCTTTTTATGGTGGATGTTATGAAAAAAATTAAGAATCGAAAGGAGATCTACTTAGCAATCGGTGCAATGGCAGTTAATCTAATTATGTAAGATTATGATGTAGCGATGAACGAGCATATGACATTATTCGTAGTTTAGATACATTACAGGTTAGTCAGAATATTGATTGTATGGAGGGATAAGGTCTTTAATGGCCTGCAATAATTGGAGGTGCCACATGTTTAAATTTAAATAATGGGAAAAGTTATCGTACAAGAACGCTAGGCATTAGTGTGGAAGTGGTGGTTCAGATGCGAAATATTGAATTAAAGAAAAGGCTGCCTAACAGTTACCTGTTAAACAGCACATGGATAATGTAAATATAAAACAAATAATAGGGAAAAGTCAACAATTTTTTAGAAGTTTTATCTAGCACTTGTTAAGCGAATTGCAAATGGTTGGTTCGCTTGACTAGAAATGAATATTCTCACCAGCAAAAACATTAGCCACGGCATTCACAATCGTAAACAATGCATACCAGTCTATGATTTCAAGAACAGTTTAACCAACAAAGTGTTGGTGTGAACGTCGAAATTTGGCGTGAATAAATGATTGAAGTTCTATTTTTTGGAATGATAGAATTAGTGTTGTAGAGTGAGTTAAAACAAGTGAGTATTTTAGTGAGATAACCATAAAGGCATCCGAGGAGACTAGGTACTTCATTATGCTAATCAGCTATAAAGACTTTATTTAACATCTATAAAATGAATATGATTAAATAATAATAACTTTATAGGGAGGTTATAATTTATGCCATTATTCAAATACGGAGTGTTAAAAGGTAAAGTTGTTGACGTAAGACCTGTAGATTCATATGATAAGACTCCTCATTACGAAGTGCATATTCGAGCAACAAAAATAGATAAAAGTGAGGAGAATTATAGAATTGCGATTAATGTTGCATCTAAAGTAAAGCCTTCAGAAGTCCTATATTTTGTAAGTGAAGATTTTAACTCGAATCAAATAACAATTATTCCGAATTACGAAGAAGGATTTACAGAAGTTACTAGTGAAAATCGTGAAATTGCATTAGATTATATTCGTGGTGGATTATTCGATCCTTCAAAAATGATTCCTCTCCCTGCGACAAAGAATGGACCAGACAATGACCTAAATGAAAAAGTAAATAAATATATGCAAGAGGCAATGACTAAAAAAGCTACAGTTTATGCTTACGGAGAAAAATTTAAAATTGAAGATGAAAAAGATAAATATTTCGAGTTTTCTCCAGGCAGAGGCATTCATGATATCCATATGAATCAAGGAAACAGTAAGGATTTTAGACAAGACGACGGGATATGGCAAGATGGTGGTGTACTCATTCATTTTGAGGAAGAAAACAGGTGGGTTGGTATATTCCTTGCATTCCAGTCGCAGTCTTGGTGTACTGATGACAATGGACATGCTACGAAGCCGGTTAGTGTGTGTAACCATGCAAATAGGAAATCGGCGATAGAATTTTTTTAGTCATATTAATAGTGGAGGCTGGGACAAAAGTGTTTCAGCCAACAAAAATACCGAACTATCCAATGAAACGCTCATGAAGTGTTTCGGAATAGTTCGGTTTTTCTATTTATCGTGTTTTGTTAATTTAGAGATTATTCGGCTTTATAAAGGAACCATTTAGTTATGTCCCAGCCTCTTTTATATTTATAACAAGTATGGGGTTTTAACGGTTTATTAAAACTACCCATTAGTGAAAATAAAAACAAAACTTTCTTTTCTAATGATATATTTTCAGATTATCATTTTCTATAAACGATTTAACTATTTTCAAAACAGTAAATCTTTTTTACAAACGGTACGATTTTAACTCACCATTATTATTTTTTAAAACAGCTAATATGTAATTTTTAGGATACATTACCTGTATTGCCAAACATCCATGTTAAGGTAAAGATTATATACATACTAGATATACAAATCCATACTATGTTTGTCTTAATCTTTGTATAATCATTTTTAGAAACTCTTATAATAAAAATACATAAATTTAATGAAAAAACTAGGGCAAGTATGGGATTCAGCAAAAATGATGCTGCAATAATAAAATCAATCATTTAATCACACCTGTTATTTTTTTAAATAATCCTATGTAGAATATTTTTCAGTTTTGGATATTATTTCCTTTATAATTCTATTTTAGGGAATTGAGAGATAAAAGTACAGACAAAAAACAGACTGCTGTGTTATACGATTACCTTTATAGTAGATAATAAGAATAAGTTGAAGATAGTTGAAACCTGAACTGTATATAAACGTAAGTATAAATAAAAATATAAAAGTAGAGGAGGATTAATTTTGGGAAATGTAGTTAAAACTTTAATTGAAATATCGAAAACAGAAAGTAAGATTCATAAGTTCTATTTAGCACTGTTAGCAATGACTTTTTTATTTATCTACCTAATCCGTATTAAACTTAAATTGTTAGGGCTCAGCATTGGGGAAAGTATTATTCCTTTGTTTGTGTGTTTGCTTATAGTATTAAGTTTATGGGCTAAAAAACTTATAGTGAAAGATAGAGATAGCCAAATCATTTAGTAAAGTCGCAAAAAAATCTTTGTAAATCAAACAAGAACCAGCTACTTTAAAGTTGCTAGGTTCTTTTTCTTATGTCTTAAAATTAAGTAACATTTTAGAAATAGATTGGTATTGTTATTACTTTAGGACTAAATTTATTACTTATAATAAAAAAATATTTGGGGTAAAATATTATTTTTTCACTTTTTTGCCGAACATAGAAGGTAGATGGTACTTGTTCAGAAAATCAACTAAAAATAGAATATTGTTGGTGAACGGAAATGGAAGGTTTCTATTTCATGAAGATTGGAACGGATTGATTTTTGAAAAGAAAATATTTGAGCTTAATAAACTTCAACTCTTTTTATATGGAACCGAAAAGAGGTATGTCAATACACTTCTAACATTTATACTATCTTGGGTAGCATTAAGCATTGTTTATGTTGCTGTTGATCTAGAATTAAAACACAGATATCCTGTCGCTTTACGACCAAGTATGTCAAAATCATCTTTGAACTGTTGCCCGTTTTTATCAATCATTTCAAATAAATCCTCATCTTCCACAGTCAATAATTTGTTAGTAAAGTTAACTATTGTTTTACCTTCAAAATTTTCATCTAATTGTTTGCTTTGCTCAACGGGGAGGGTTCTCAAGTAATTTTGAGCCTGGGCTTTTTATGGCAAAATAAAAGCCACTCATTTGAGTGACTAAATTATTACTTTAATTTTTCAGTTATGATTGCTACCGGGAAATAATACATGCCGAGTTCATTTGATTGTTTTTCAGATATATTCATAGATACTGTCCCAATATTAACATATTCAATCGTTAATGTTTTCCAATCTTCTTCTTCTAGTAGCGCATCGGATGCTTGACTGTACATCGACACAGCAATATCTTTTGGTGGTAAATTGAATTTGTTTGGCGCTAAGTCGATCACTGCTTTAATTTCGCCATTTTCGACGGTTAAACTAATTAATTTATCGTTCTCACCCATACCTGAATACTCAAGTATTTCTTTCGCTTTATTTATTGTAATTTCTTTCTCTGCTATGTCTCCAGTTTCCTCTTTCTGTTCAGCAAGAGCCTTTTCCTCATCTTCATTTTTAGCTTGTTCGCTAGGTTTTGGATACTCGATTGTTTTATTTTCAGGAATCGGTTTTTTAGCTTTTTCCTCGCCACAAGCAGCAAGTAGTAGTGCTGACATAGCTCCTATGTAAATTAATTTTTTCATTTATAATTCCCCCCTCTACATTACCATTTTAGGAAAAATGAAGATAAATGTACATGTAAAAAACAGACAACTATAATTAGTTGTCTGTATTATCATCTTTAGCATTTTCAATTACTTTTTCAAATGCTGCATTAATTTTCCCTATGTTATATCTAGCTTCAAGTAATTCCTGTGTTGTTTGTTCTAGTTTGTTCATTTTGAAATCTTCATTTATATTTTGTTCTATCCTCAACATTAATAATATTGAAATTCGCTAGAAATATCAAAAGAGCCATATTTGTAGGTGCGTATAGTAAGGTTGTAGTGCGTTTAAATAGTAAGTCGACAAATCATCTTCTGTGAAAGGCAAAGTGTACAGAGAAGTTATTGTCGGTGTCGGAAAAAATAACAATATAATGACATGTGTGATACTCCTATGAAAACTTCAATTTCCTAAAGTTATTTACTAAAAATAAAAAGCAACCAAAGCAACAAAAAAGCAACCAAAATTCCAAATAGAAGTGAATAACGGTGAAATCGAATCATTATACAATGACGAGAAACCTTGCTATAATAACCTTTGCGAATACATATGAAAGAGGGTAAAAGCATGAACGCTTACGATGAATATATGAAGCAGGTAGTGAAGCCGATGCGTGAGGAGTTAGTGGAGGCTGGATTTAAGGAACTTACGACTGCAGATGCGGTGAATGAGTTTATGGCGGAGGCGAAGGGGACTTCGTTGGTTGTGATTAACTCGGTTTGTGGTTGTGCGGCTGGGTTGGCGCGTCCGGCTGCTCGTGAGGCAGTGGAGGCGGTTAAGCCTGATAATCTTGTGACTGTTTTTGCGGGTCAGGATCCTGAAGCGACTGCTGCGATGCGTAGCTTTTTTGAGGATGTACCACCAAGTTCACCTTCGATGGCGATTTTAAAGGATGGGGAATTGGCATACTTTATTCCACGTGAACAAATTGAAGGATTCCCAGTGGAGCAAATCGTTACACATTTAACAGGTGTTTTAGAGCAAACATGCGAGAATTAAAAACGATTGTTACGACAGCGGGCAGACCAGACGATTTATCGTTGGCGCTCGCTGCTTTTGCATGTGAACAATTAGATGCTTCGTTTGAACTAAGAAAAAAGCGTTCTGTTCGAAAGATCTCTCAGGAATTGCATGCACATGTGATCGTTGCTGGGAAAAATCGTTTTGAGTATTATGCTTTTGGAGCAAATGAGCCATTTTTCTTCCATCCGAATTCAGCAGCGTTTCGCTTAAAACGTGTAGCTCGTGGGGAAGTGGAGCCGTTTTTAGAAGCGGCACAGCTTGAAAAAGGAGATGCGGTGCTTGATTGCACACTTGGACTTGCTGCGGATGCTATGCTGGCGGCTTATTCAGTTGGTGAAGCGGGGCGAGTCGTTGGATTAGAAGCGAACCCGAATGTGGCATTTATTGTTGGGCAGGGGATGCAATCCTACGATACGACTGAGCTGCCGTTAACTGCATGTATGCGCCAAATTGAAGTGGTGCAGGCTGAAGCAGTTAGCTATTTGAAAACTTTGCCGGACAATACTTTTGATGTCGTGTATATGGATCCGATGTTTGAAGAGATTATTGAGGAAGCCAATAACTTTGAAGCATTACGCTTAGCTGGGGAACATGTGACATTAACGGATGAATGGGTATGTGAGGCGAAACGAGTGGCGAAAAAACGGGTAGTGTTAAAGGCTCATTTTCGCTCTGAATGGTTTGCCAAATATCATTTTCAGCAATTTGAAAGAACGACGGCGAAGTTTCATTATGGTGTTCTAAAAGTATAGAAATATTTTTAAGGGGCTTGTTCATTTTGGACTTGCCTCTATTTTTATTTAAGATTCCAAATATGGTAATATGAAACAGTAAAAGATGAACGCTTTTGACAATTGTTCATAGAGATTAGATTCTTCTTTCGTGCATCAGCTAAGAAATTACATACGATATTGAAGCGCCTCGTTTAGAGGTATTTATTACGTTAGCTCGTTAAGTTAAACCTTCATCTTAGGGAAAGCCGTTGATGATTGATTGCTTATTTTTGAGGTTGGGGATGGGCAAGTATCAGGATTGCCTGTAAATGCTCTTGAGGTGGAGAAATTTTATAAATTTTTGAAATTGAAAATCTTTGAGCAATGAAAATCAAAATTTTAGGGGGATGTATATGAGCCAAATAGATGAAAAAATCGAGTTGTTTCTGAAAAATCCTTTAGTGGAAGAAGAAAGCTTTTGGGATAGTGAAGCATTAATTTGGGTCGATTGGAGAGATTTTGACGATTCTATTGTTGAATATTTTAACGAATACTTACTTGAAGAAGATAAAATAAAATTTGAACTCGTTGAAAATAATAAGCCAAGGGGCGTTGATATTTTCTTAATAAAAGATGAGGTGAAGAAAGCAATCCCGTATGGCGAAGAAAGGACCGATAGAGACACAACCTTGAAAGCTATTCAAGGCTTTATTGCTCCAAAATATCAAATCCGTTGGTACATGGATTCACTTGGCGGAGATACTTTGGCTTTTTGTGTGCTGCCAACTGAAAAGTGGTTGCAGTTAGAGAAAGAATATGGGGAAGAAAAAGTTACATATTATTTTGCGCCTCTATCACAAGATTCTGTGATGTTTGAATTGGATATGGACGAAGTTTTCGATTTGTTGGAGAAAAGAAAACGATTGTAGCAAAAGAGAATATCTATTAAAGAATGGTGATTTTGTAGATGAAGGCAGATAAAATTCCTCGTTAAGCTCGTGGTCCTCCGCGATCAATTATAATCTCATAAAATTAATTAAAAGGAGAGACAAATATGATTGGTCCGAAAAAAGTAACGAGAGAAGAAAGAATGGAGATTGCTTGTTCCATTGCAAATCAAGTTCTAGAAAGATATGGGTCAAAGGTTCAAGCAATCGGGGTATACGGTTCATTAGCACGAAAAACAGATGGACCATTTTCAGATATAGAAATTAAATGTATTGTAGACTCTTTAGATGAAGGCTTTAGCTATGAATGGACTGCGGGCGATTGGAAGGCAGAAGTGAATTTTGACAGCGCAGAAGATATTATCGAAGATGCGACTACCGTTGACGAAGAATGGCCACTAACACATGGCCAATTTTTCAACATCCTACCTATTTATGACCCGAATGATTTTTTTCCTGAACTAAAAGCAAAAGCAAGCTCAGTAGATTACTCGATATTTAAAGAAGCTATCTGTCGAACTTTAGTAGAAGAAATGTACGAGTATATTGGCAAATTGAAAAATATCGAAATACAAGGTCCTCAAACATTTTTACCGATTTTGGCGATGAAATTTGCTACAGCAGGCGCAATGATTTTAGGGTTACACAATAAACAATTTTTCACTACCTCTGCACAGGTATTGCCAGAAGCATTGTCATTTATAGATAAGCCTGAGGGATTTGACGTTCTATGTGAGTTGGTGATGTCTGGTAATCTCTCAGATCCACAACAAATTCTTGCTATCTGCGAGAACTATTGGGATTCTTTACTAAAATGGTCTGTTCAACATGGATATCATATTGAATGTTCAACTGTTATACCTTGGTAATTTAAATGAAATCTTTACTTTTTAAATACTATGTGCTATAATAGGAACCGTGCTATTTTAGGTGGCATATTTCCGTAATCTGGCATTCTGCTTTTGTTTTTGAAGATACTTATTCACACTGGCGCATGCTTTGGGGCTGCAAGGACGCAAAAGAAGGTTGGGTTTGCGTTGCTTAAGTTAGAGAGCACACAGTGGAATTTTACCGCGGTGAAGAAACATATACTGTTTCGAGATAATATTCCCCAGATGATTGGGTTGAGACTTTACAATTTACGAAAATGTTACCTATTAAATACTAAAGGGGTGGCTTCGCATGAGCGAGGCTGCCCCTTGTCCAATTTATCGAGAAAAAAGATGGGATGTTTTAGAAGCGACGGTTAGAACCTTCAGATGTAGACAGGCTTTGATCTTCTCTTTTTTTATGTAATGAATCCCTAGATATTGTAAAAATTATAGTTCTTTTAAATTATTTATTCAGATAAATGTTCTAATATACTTAAACTTATGTAACAATGTTTATTAATATCTTTTCTCTCAATTTGCTTTGTTTCAATGAAATCGGTTTTGTATATGGTGAAGAAATGATCGTATTTTTCATAACAGGTAATACGTTGGATATTGGTGAAGTGACATGTTTTCAATTAGAAGATATCAATTGATCAAAGTGGGAAGAAAGTCTTGTTATATTCATATAATTCTGAATATTCTCATTTCGAATGATAGAAAAGAGTACTACCTAAAGTTGCTAGCCAAAATTATATGGAAAACTGTGGAGGAATAAATATGACGTTAAAACATTCATTATTGATTTTAGATGTATTGGATTATCCAAAAGTAAATGGTGAAAAAGTGGTACAACAATTTGAACGATATGAAGGTGTAGAAGCTTCCTATAAAACTTTAGGGGTGCCTACTAATGATTAAAGTCGGCTTTTTGACTATTGGACAATCACCTCGTTCAGACATTACACCAACTTTTAAAGAAATGTTTAATAAAAATATTGAAATTGTGGAAAGAGGGGCATTGGATGCCTTAAAAGAAGCGCAATTACTAACAGTTATTGCGAGAAAAGAAAAGAACATATGTGTTTCACGATTACGAGATGGCAGATCGATAATAATTAACAAAAGAAAGCTACTACCATTATTACAAAATGAATTATCAAAGCTAGAACAAGAGGTGGATATGGTCATGGTATTATCCACAGATGAATTTTCGGCTTTTACATGTGAAAAGCCCATTTTATATGCTCATCGAATCGTAACACAAACTATTGCTGCTATGGTCGATCAACCTAAGATAGGTTTAATTATCCCGCTTGAAGAACAGAGGAACAGCATGCTAAAAAAGTGGGAAAGTATTTCGGATGAAATTGCTGTTGCTGTTGCCTCACCATATGATTATGGTAACTTTGAAGAAGCAGCTCATTATCTTAAAAATTACCAAGTAGATTTAATTGTTTTAGATTGTATGGGATACAATGAAGAACATAGGGAGCTAGTTAGAAAAGAGAGTGGTATTTTAACAATTTTGCCACGTACTTTAGTGGCGAGAATTGTTCTTGAATACTTATAAATTAAGGATAAGAAGAATCTTTCCAGACTGTAGATACTATAGATAAAGTTAGACTACAGTCTTTTTCGTTTCGGGAATTTACTTGTGAAAATCATCCATTTCTTCCTATTCTAAAGGACTATGAGCGGTAGAAATGGCCATAAAAAAGTAGAAAAGTCCGCACGCTCGCGGACTTTCTTTGTAAACATAATTATTAAGTTATGATTTAAAGATGTGATTCTAATCCGATAATTACACTATTTTCAATGATATATCCTTAGTAAGATTTTTCTATATTTTACGAGTTTGCAATTATGTAGCTATGTTTCACTCCAGATGTATTAGGGGATGATGGTAGTAATGTAGGTTTTTGTCCAAACTAACGGAAATAGAGGAAGTTATAAAGAGAAGAAGCGGTTTATATCAAAAAATGATCTAGCCGCTTCTTTTATATGACTGACATTGTTTTTTTTTTAAATGTATGAAGTCACAATTAAATGTTTAAAGTGGCGCATGCCTGCGATAATCGTACTATACTCGGAATTGAGCTGCTAAGTCTCTTAACTCTTCTGCTAAGTTTGCAAGTGAATAAGCAGATGATGAAATTTCCTCCATTGATGCCGTTTGTTCTTCAGTCGTTGCAGAAATACTATTTGTGCCGGCTGTAGTAGATTGAGTTATAGAGTGGATTGTATTCATACTACCAACAATTTCTTCAGTTCCTGCTGCCATTTGCTCGACCGCTGCGGATACTGTTTCTACCTGCATCGTAACATTTTGAATGGCACCTTGAATTGAAGCGAAAGTTGAACGTGTATTTTCTGTTGTTTTAATTCCTTCATTAACTCCTGCTGTTACTAACTTCATTGATTCAACAGCCTTTTGAGTATCTTTCTGTGTCTCTGAAATCAACACTTCAATTTGGTTAGAAGAAACAGCAGACTGTTCTGCTAATTTCCTAACCTCATCTGCAACGACGGCAAAACCCTTTCCATGCTCGCCAGCACGTGCGGCTTCAATCGCGGCATTCAGGGCAAGGAGATTCGTTTGTTCAGCAATTGCTGTAATCGAATCAATAATTTGACCAATGTCATTAGAACGTTTTCCTAACACGTCTACAACTTCGGATAAGCCATTTACTCGTTCTGTAATGTCCATCATTTGTTGATTCATTTGATTCGCGGCATCAATACCATTTATCACTAGAGATAAAGAATCACCTGAAAGTTCGGTTACAGCTTGAGCGTTTCCAGCTATTTGTTGCACACCTGTTGAAAGCTCATTGACAGTATTGACGGTGCTAGAGACATTGTTTAGTTGCTCTATTGATCCATAAGCAATCGTTTCCATCGTACTTGCAATCATCTCTGTTGCTTTTGTAGTTTCTGCTGCATTAGCATTTAATTCGTCAGATGCTGATGCTACATGATTCGCGGTTTCATTGACTTTTGTTACTGTATTACGAATATTATTAAGCATTGAATTAAATGATTGAGTTAATTGACCAATTTCATCTTTGGATGAATAGGTACCTTGAACAGTCAAATCACCGTCGCCTGCTTTTAACATATTAGACTGCAACTCTTTAACCGGATTTACAATTAAACGTGCAATCCATGTTGCTAATGTAATAAAGAAAATAATGGCTAAAACAGAAAGAATGGTAGAAATAAGCATAGTAGTAGATTGATTTTGTTCGTTTATTTTATTCAGCTGATCAGCATCATCAGCACATAGAGCCATCAGCTTGTCTGTATCAATTTCCACTTTGTCGATAAGAGCATCTGAAGCTTTAGTGTATGCAGAATAGGCTTCTTCGTTTTGGTTCTTGTTAGCCAAATCAATGATATTTGCCATGGTACTAAAATAACCATCGAGATTGGATTTAAGAGATTCTAATAGTTTTTTTTCATCTTCTTTTCCAGTATAAGAGTCTTCAAATTTTATGATTAAGTCTCTAATACTTTCACCACTTTTTGAGATTTTTGCCTGTAGATCGGTATTACGATTAGCATCCGTAGTAATCATGAGCTCTAAAATGTAAGAATCTACATCACTAAAGTTAGATCCAAGTTGACTGATATATTGAATTGGCAAAAGTGACTCGTCATACATTTCACTAGATTTTTTTGCCATATCATTAATGTAATAAAAACCACCACCTGAAATAGTTAGTAAAAATATAACGGCGGACGCAATAAGTGTTAAAATTTTCTTTTTAATTGATAAGTTTTTCAAAAATATTTCCTCCAGTAGCTCAACTGTCTCAAAAGTCCTGAATGACAGTGGTATATACTAATAACTTTGGGTATATTGAGCAATATTAATTTGGTTATAACATACCACATTAAAGTCTTTTATATGAGAAAAGTGAATTATGGAATTTTTATGAAAAATGAAGAGTTACAGCTTATTGTAATCGAGTTTATTGATAGAAAAGCCATGACAAATGATGTAGGGAAGATTATTAAAGAGATTGGCGAGAAAATAGAAAAAGTATCTGATCTTGTTACAACTATAACCGATAATGAGTTGGTGAAAGCAAGTGGAGAAATATTTAAATTTGTGGATTTAGGTATCAAAGTGAATAATTGGATTAGTCAAAAAAGATTTGAACAATGTTTGAAAGGTTTTACAAATGACGAACCGACAGAACAACAACTAAATAAGCTGGAAAAATATATAGATTCTCAAGAGAAAGCTGAATTCGTAGTAAATATTTTTCGACAAGTTTTGTTGAGTAATTCTTCAAAAGCATCATTAATAATGGGGAGGATTTTGAATTCGGTCGTAAACGATGGTAATGAAGTTATGCTTTCACTAATTGAACGTACTGAATCTTAAACACTCTTTTGAGAGTGTTTTTTATTTTACTAAGCAACTAGCATAATGGGGTGATGCCATTGGGAAAGTAAAGAAATTAACACCGGAACAACAAGCGTTTGCTGACTACTATATTGAGTTAGAAAACGCTACTGAAGCTTTTATAAAAGCAGGCTATAACGAAAAAGGATCTCGAGATAACTCTGCACGACTGATAGCAAATGATAGCATAAAAGCCAATATAGATGAGCGTATAGAAGAATTAAAATTAAAAAAGATTGAAGCCAATTGTTAGCTCCAATCTTTCTTACTCACACATTCCTGTACACACGCCGCTTATTTTTATTTGCCCCAATTAGCCCCAGAGTAGCCCCATAATAGAGCCTCAACCAGCCCCAATTTAAAGCATTATTTTACATCATATTGCATTAAAAGAAATTCAGAAATAATAGCAAAAACCTTGATAACACGGCATTATACATACAAATAGTGATTACTATGCATTTTGACTAAATTAGTTCGTGAAGCATAAAGATGATAAGTAACCTAACATTAATAAAAGACCAATACCCATTACGATTTCCATGTTTTGTACCTCCTTTTAAAAAACGACACATTTATCCCGCATACTGCCAGCAAATGCCCGATTGGTTCGGAGCAACAGGATGATGGTCATACAAGTGTTTTCACAGGATGTGAAGTTTTTACTTTATACATAAATATTGTACAATGAATTATAGAAATATGAAACCTTTTATGGGCTTGTGCGTATATATAAGTAGTAGAATTACCAATTTGTACATAAAGAGAAGGTGTTAATTAATGAAGAAATGGGTTCAAAAAAGTATCGTCATAATGGTCGCGTTTTTAACATTTGGATTAATTACGCCAACACATGAGATATGGGAAGCATTTGATCAAAATCCATCTAATCGTGCTTCTATCGGACCATCAACTGGGACAAGCACTGCAGAGGAGACTGCGCTTCCGATAGAACAAACAGTTATACAAGAAGACCCGATTGACTATAGTGCGTTGCTCGTTGATGCGGCGAAAGAGCAATCCTACAAAAAATTTGGCACAAAAATCGGCCCAAAAATTAGCAATGAGTTTGACTCCATTATTTTCCCAAAAATGGAGGAAGCCATTGCGATGACAGTAGAAGGTTTAGACGATACATCCTTATCATCGTTAACAATTTCAGAAAAGCCAAGTGGTAACTATGGCGAAAAAATTTTTAATATTAGTAGCAATGCAACAGGCATGGATTTAATACGATTCCATGTCCGCACAGAAAAAAGACCACAGGAAGGCTATTATTACAACTTCCATTACCATAGTGCCGAAGACGACTTTATGGCACATAATAATTTAGGGGATATTTATTGGGAGAAAAACACACCTCCGAAATGGTTATCCTAAAGAAGTAGTGAGTAGGAGCAATTAAAATTTATATCGTAAAGTAAAGACCTCTCATTAATCGCAAATTGATGAGGGGTCTTTACTTTATAAGACTTGAGAACTCTGTAGGTAAGGATTCCTACATAAATCTAAAATTAAAGAACACATTTTTTAATTTAAATCAACTATTGTCTATATCTTTTTTTAAAATGAGAAAAAGATACTTGCCAAAAGAATTTATAGCGAAAAAATAAAATGTTTCACAAAATTCATTTAAGTTAATAAAATATCTGGCTATGCACAAAGAGAGAAGCATATTGTTTTTTGAAAAATAAAATTTTACAAGACATTTGATAATATTATTGGTAAAATATTACCTGGTAATATATACCCAATGGATTCATAAAAGTAAAAGCAGTATTATTGCCAATCAATTACAATGGATAAATGGATAGATATAAAATATATGAGTCTATGTGTTTAACTAAGGGTTGTAAATATTTGTAAGGATAGTATAGTTCAAGTGAATTTGTTGCCAACATGGATACGAAATAAACCAATACGAAGTATTTGAATATATTATACTTAGATACTGCATGTAAATTTGTGTCTGAATATATATAATATTAGGAGGAAAAAAATGTCTAGACAAATTGTTTTTGTACACGGAATTATGGGGAGTGTTTTGAAAGAAAAACAAAAAAAAGTTTGGCCAATTTTATTAACTGAGAGTTTTAGTTCGTCAAGATATGATATATTGACAAATTTAAATAATCCAGATATTACAGCAGCTGAAATTGAAAAACTATCGTATAAAAAACTCTCGAAATTCTTATCGCAAAACTCAGATAATTATACTGAATTTGTATATGACTGGAGAAAAAATAACCTAGATCATTTAGAAGATTTTTATTCGCTACTCGATGATAATGCTGATGAAATTATTATTATTGCCCATAGTATGGGTGGAATTCTGTCTAAATTAATGTTGAACAAATTTAAGGATAAGAATCAAGTATCAAAAGTAAGCAAAATAATCACAATTGGTACACCTTGGAGAGGTTCAATTGATTCTGTTAAGACATTAATGTTCGGTAAACAAATACCTGATTTTATTCCTTTCGCATTACTAAAAAAGGAAGCGAAGAAAATTTCGAAGTTCTTCCCTAGTATATATCAATTATTACCATCTGATGAGTATTTTCAAAATGCAAAGGACAGTGAGGGAAATGCTTGTTGCTGCTTCAACATTGGGGGGGAGGAGATAAATGATTTCGCAGACTTTTATTTAAAATGCATTAAAGATGATTTTGAAAAATATAAACATGAATATATAAAGGTTTTTGACGATTATTATGAGCTATTACATAAAGATATACCGAAATGGATTGAACATCATGAGATAATTGGTGTTGGTAAAAATACAATTTCAGCAATGAAAATTGACAATATAAATGATGCTTCTGCGGAGAGATATGATGGAGATGGAACTGTACCATTATTTAGTGCATATTCTAAAAAAGCTAAGCAGGCATATTTTGTTAATAAGGCAGATCATGTTGGACTAACAAAAAAAGAGTGTGTTCATCAACTTATAGATGATATCATAAACTGTAAGGCAGTTAGTGAAACAAATGAGATATTTATGTCCCTAGTAAGTCCATATTATAAGAAATTTAGCGGAAAAGTTATAAAAATTGCTTGCCCTGTAGAAGTTGCTGTACTTAATGATGATGGAGAAGCTATTTATGGTTCACTAGATTCTATTGATGAAGATATTTTTCAATTTGCCCGGAAGAATGAAAATATTGTTTATGAGGAATTAGGATCTACTAAATATGTAATCATAGATGAAGATGAAGAATCGTATGATTTAGATGAGTTGCAAGAAGTTGATTTAATAAGAATTCAAGCAACAGATACTGGTCCAACTTCAGTTGGGGTTGATTTATATAAGAATGGTGTTGTTAAAAAGAAAAAGTCATTTAAGACTTTTGAAATAAGTGTTGAAAAAGAAGCTGTGTTAAAGTTGGATGATAAAATTGAATCTAATAATCTTGAAATTAGATTAAATAACGGAGAAATAGAAGATGTTAAAAGTTTTATTATAGATGCTAATACTGAATTGCAATTGCCTCAAACAAAATTGAAAATTGTAAATAATAAAGATATAATTCTTGAAAAAGAAGCTCTAGATAATGTACATGTATTAGAAGATGACCTGATTTTAGCTCTTGAATCTTTAGTACGTGGTTCACAAGATATTGATCAAACTTTTGTTAAAAATGGTAATAAACTTTATATTTTCAATACAGATAAAAATTTAATAATACCGTTGAACGAGGGTATTAATGAAATAAGGTATTTTTCTAAAGATGTTGGTGGAAATTTCGAGAATGAAACAAAACTAATTGTTTATAAAATTCCTTCGAAAATATATGAATTGAATCTAGAATTTCTACCACATAAGTATATTTTGGGTCTAAAATATAATTTTAACTTCGAAAATTTGTTATCTAATTATGGTAAATTAGAAGACCATAAATTACAATGGGAAATAAATTTTAAAGAGGATTCATTAGATGATTGGATATTCTATACGGAAAAAGAACGAGTTATAGAAGTTAAATATAAGAATCTCTTTAATGAACAAATTAACGATAAATTTGTTGTAGATGAATCTACAATTGCAAATATAATTGAAGGAAAGGTTGAAGAAGAAGAATTTAAGGAATTTTTGGATAAACTAAACTGTAAAGATGCAAAGGTTAAAATGCACATTGAGAATAGTTTTAGACAAAGAAAGATTATTACTGATAATTTAAGGAATGCACAAATGTTATCTTTTGAGGAGAAAAATCTAAATGTAGTAATTAAAAAATCTACAAAATATGAATTATGCTGGAATAATCTCACTGAAGAGGTTGATTTAGATTCTGTAAAAAAACTAAAACTTCAATTTTCTATTCTAGACAAAGACAATAAAGAGGTTAAGGGTCTAAATTTAAAGTATCTTTATACTTATAAAATTAATAACGAAATGAATTATTCCGATGAGTATGAAGTTGAATTTAATGAAAAATATTTATTGAACATAGAATTAGAAAATATTTCTAATTATAGCGATATATTGGATTGCTTCGAAATTAATGTATATGAACAAGAAACAGGAAGTAGCATTCGTATTCAAAAAATCTTGATTAGAAAATAATTAGGAGGAGATGCTATGGTGTATATATGGGTTAATTTGGTATTCCTAACTGCACTCTCTCTAATTATTTTTCTTGTAATTAAAAATTCGAAAAAAAATCTGTTTTTTAGTACTGCCGTTCAACATAACTTGATTTATTTTTTTTCACCATTAGTATTAATAGTGCTTAATTTAATACTTTGTATATTTTTAGATAGAAATTTTTTATATTCTTTAATATTTTTTATCATTGTTTTTTTTGTATTAATTTCTTTCATTAGAATAAAGGCTAAAATTTTGGAAATGAAAGAATTAAAACTATTTAAAAGTATTTGTTATTGTCTAAGTATGGAGTTAGAAATAAGTGAATTAGATTTTATAGTAAATGTACAGACTCGACATGGTACTGATGATAAAAAAACTATATTATTTAAAACTAAATATTTATTTAATGATATTGCAATATCATTGGATGAATTAAAAAGAGTTCAAAAAAATTTAACTAATCAATTTCATGTTTATGTAGAATTTAATTTCAAGGACTTAATATTAAAAGAAAATGGTAATGTACTTTATAAGACTTAAAAACCATAACTTGGAAAATCGAGGACAATCTTAATTGAACTACAGCCCAATTGATAGAATTTAACTAACAATTGAAGCTGTAGTTTTTATATGCCGAAAAATAAACGAATGTGAAAAATAATCTATATTCCTTTGAAATATTTCGGTTGCTCATAATTCTTATTGGAAAATTGTGTAAAAATGCTGATTGGTTATATCGTAATAAGTAATTAAATAAATTTTATTGTTTTTTCTGGTAAAAGTAGAGATACAGTCATTTCGTTTGTTCCTTCCAAATATGTGGGCCATAACAAGTGAATATTTTTCATTTTCAAACAACCCTTAATATTAAGTAGATTGAGGTGTAGATTGAGTAAATAATAATCATGAAATAATAAATGTTTTAATTGACATTTCCTAATATTTTTCGAGGTTTTCGTTAATTGCAGTACAATATTTTTCATTTCATCTAATGTTATTGGATAGTCAATAGCGTATATTTTTTAAAAATTTCGTAATTTTGACACTTGAAATCTCCTCTTTAATATCCAGTGGTATTCGAAATATACCAATGATTGTAAGTGTTATCAGTATTGTTTTGACATCTGAAACTAGTGATTGACCTATATTTATAGTTCATTAATTAGAATTTATAAAACATTCAAATACTTTTTCAATAGTTTGGTTTATATGAATAAAATTATTTTCAATAGAAGCAAGCTCACAGCCACTACATTAATAACCAAGAATAAAGTGGTATTCTTTCTACAACCGTCTATACAAGTATTTTTTTATTTTAATAAGATATACAGAAAGTAATATTTTTTTAGGAGGTGAATCTTTGTCAAATCAAACATCAACAAGTCAAAATAGAAAGTATACGATTACCACAGGACCATTTCTTGTTCCATTAGATGCTGCAGTTGGACAGCCTAATAATCGACTTGTGATTCTTATTAAAAACCCCACTAACAAAGCACTAGAGGCTGATGTTGTGATTGAATATTGCCCTTCTCTACAGCTTTCAAGGGAAGGAATAACACTTCCATTTATAACCAATGAGAATGAAAAACCTTTTCTTGAAGGACTTCCATCAACTGTTATACCTCCAAGGAGTTGTACTCGATTGGAATTTGATATTAGTTCTCTTGTAAATGGAATCCTTCATGTTAAATCTACAGGCGATTATTTAGTAGGAGAACGCCCATTACGGGGAAAACTTGAAATCGAAGTGGTTGGTGGTTCAGGCTTTACAAGTCCTACAAATCCTGGACTTTCTGTTGCAGATCCTTCCATGGTATTCCATTACGGTGATATGAAGGTTATCCTTTTTGGAATTTAGATTAATTGTAAAACATAAAACGAGTACAGGTTGCAAAAAAGCACCGTACTCGTTTTCATTTGTTGAAAGAAGGTTATCAGTTCTAGAGAGGATTACTTGAGTATATGATACGAGTACAAGCGAAACATTCCAATCGTTTTATTGTCTGAAGCTACTCAAGTTTCACAGGGTTTACAAGGCAAGGTCAGGTTTCCGAGTACACACGACTTTTAAGGTATCTATTGTTGATGATGTAGACTTTGAGATTGAAGAGATAAAGAATGACTCTAAGTTGTTAGGGAACAGTCTTGAATCATTGGTCATGGGTATTCACATCTAACAACCATTGATTCTATTTTTCAAAAGCAGGTGTTAATTGTACAAAATTCAATAATATGTAAAAATAATATTGATGTTTCGATAAATAATTACGATAAGATACATCAGTGGGAGGACATGAAGTGAAACTAAAAGGAAATATATTTTTTATTGGTCTTTTCTTATTAGTTATTTCATCAATACCATTATTTTATATGGCTCGAGAGGTATACATAGAATGGAAGATTGATAGCAAGTATTCGATTAAACAAGTTTATGAAGAACAGGGGCTTCCAACGACGATTGATCACCAGGATATCGAAGTAAATGGACGACATATAGAAATTAAAGAGGAGCCGACTGGTAAAAAGGCGAGTTTAACATTTTGGGATGAAGAAGCCGGTGTAGAAGCCGGTGATATTGTTAAACTTCACCTATTTGTAGATAATAAAGAGGTGACAACTGCGGATGAAATTTGGTTATCGAATCGAAATCAAAGCAGTCGTTATTTTTCGTGGCTCGATATACTGACTGTTAATGAAAAGATTGCTATCGTCCAAAGACTGACAGATGACGATACTAATATGGACGACCGAACGTGGAAGATTATTTGGATTGACGAAAAAGGTAAGGTGAAAGAAGATACCATTTCGTATCAATCACGAAAAGAAAATCCACTTGCTGTTCGTTTAATTGGTTACTCAGGTACAGATTTAATGATGATGGGCTACTACTCAGATATATTGACTGTTTACCCAACTTTTTTATTCCCGTTAATGTTTCCTTTCGGATCAGTTATTATGGGTATTCTACTATGTATAATTGCTCTTTTTCAATGGAGGAAGCAATATAAATTGGAAAGAGCAAATGACTCGGGTTAGAATTTGCATATAATTAAATTGCTCATATGAATCTAGCAAAATTGTATTCAGGGGTCATCCTTTTATGCTTACAATTAAGAGTAATAGTTGAGCAAGTACCGAATAAAGTAGGCATCTATTCTTATAGTAGATGCCTACTTTATTTATTTTTAAACCATCCATTTTTTTACTTAAAACCCGAAAAACGTTTTAATATTTTTAAGGGGGATATACATCAAATGAAGAAAAAAATAATTGTTAGTTTTATAGCTTGCTTATTAATAGTATCTGTCTCAGTGTACATTTTTGATGAATACAAAACAAAAAACCTTGTAAAAACTTTTCTCCATACAAATAAATTAAGTGAAAATAAGATTTGTATCTTAGATGAATTAACGGTAACGATGACAAACATTGATAAAAGTAATCCAGCTTTTTCAACTTTAAAACAAGCGTTGGAAGGGTTAGAAGTAAAACGGACTGACGCAAAATTCTCTTATATGGAAGGATATGTGTTCGTTATTTTTCAAAACAGCGCTTTCTACCAATTCTCTGTAAATGGAAACGGAACACTATTGTTTGATAGTAAAACCTATAAATTACAGGGGGAAGAATCCACTAAAGAATTGTTTATGATATTAAAAAAAGCATTGAAAAATTAGAGGTTAGAAGGTAAATTTTTTAAATAACTAACAAAAATAGTAAGTATATATATAATAATCTATTTATATGATATACTATTTTTATTTTACATTATTGGAAAATAACTTAAAGTTTGGGGGAGAAAGCATCTTAGGGTGTGAAAGGATATGAAACAATTTTTTAGAAAATTAAATAAAATCGATACTTTTTCGCCGTATTTCTTTTTACCATTTATTTTACTGCTATATTTCTTTACTAGTATGTTTGATTGGCATAGGTTTGAACTGTTCAATTTACATGTTTCCATTTGGCCGGCAGTCATTTTAGCAGTTATTTGTTATTACATAGGTGTTTACGTTATAGATAAGATGAAATGGACAATCCCTTCATTCGGTCTGTCGTTTTTAGGCAAATATGTGATTCATTTCATCGTTTTTCTTACGTTACTTGGTTTATGTTCGTACATATTGATGGTTTTTGGAAGCGGCCTTGGTATTTCGGATGAATCAAATCGCCGAAATCTAAATCCGAAGCTGAACTTCTTTAGTCAATTACTATGGTTTGGAGCTTTATTGTTACTATCCTATAAAATGATTTTGGAAAAGCAGATGACGTGGAAAAAAGGGCTCATCTACGGCGCTATTTATGCAGTAGTCATGTTTTTATTTGTGTTAGTAGCTTATCGAACACCATTAATTATCATGCTATTCACAGGGCTCATCATTATCCACTACGTAGTAAAAAGAGTAAAATTAACGTGGTTTTTAACAACGCTGTTAGTTATTGGTGTAGCTTTCTCGATGTTTAGTTTTATTCGTGTGTTAACGGAGGACAGGTCATTAGAATTTAATAGAAGAGACCAGCCTGATGTGGAGCTAACGGAAGAGGCAAGAGATCAGCTGTTAACGGCTGAACAAAAGGTCAACCAAACGCCGTTATGGGTGCGTGCATTAAATGAAGAAAGTGTAACAGGGCATATTGTGTTAAGTACAATTATGGAGTATACACAGGAGAACGGGTATTTAAACGGTGATATCCATAAAGGTATCTTTACTACAATATTACCTGGTGAGCAAGTTTCACCTCGTATGAAGGTAACAGAGGTTGTCAATTCCGTAAGTGTGGAGAAGGGTAGAGTTATTACACGTGGAAATCGCACAACTACACCGACCTTTATCGGTCAATTATTTTTAGATGGAGGCTATTTATTAGTAGCAATTGGCTTCTTTTTATACGGTGCTTTAATTTCATTAATTTATAATAAAGTGAAGCAAGAGGGTATACGAAGTTTCCATTCTGTCGCCTATGCATTTACTATTACAGTATTTACGGTATCTATGCATACAGGTTTACTCGATTTAATCTTTGTTTTAATGCTTGGCTTTGTTATCATCGCATCGTCGATTATAAAAGTAGATCAAAAGCAGCTTCGGTATTAATAAAGACTATCAAAAAGCCTTCCCCTTAACGGAGAAGGCTTATTTTATCTGAACATAAAGCTTGATGTAAAAAATAAAGGCTGTTTTCTCAAAGATTGTTGCTACTACCATTTTAATAAGGACAGCGACGCTTCTTCAACAATCGCGCCCGTTAATGGAATAACTGTAAAGCTAATGAAGCTTTTTTAAAAGCTGCGTTTCCCTGCCCAGGCTCCTTGCATTTTACTGAGGAATACAATTTGCCCAATATGATATGCGTTGTGCATTGCTAAACTCTTCAGTTCAAGCACTAATGGATTGTCATCGGGAATCGGTCTATACAAATCTTCTAGTTCTGATTTTGCTAGTATTTTTTCAAGTTCACGATGAACAGAAAAGTATTCTTGTTTTGTTTCCTTCCAATTTGGAAAGGTCTCAGTTGGTAATCGATATGTAGCGTCATTATTTTCTGCCTTTGGTTCATTTGCTGTTTCACCAAGAAAGCGTAACAGAATTCTCTTTTCATAGAAAAGTAAATGACAAACTAATTCCCAAATGGAATGTGCCCCCTCAACTGGTTTCCAAATTGCCTGTTCCAAAGTAATATTCTCTAGTACTTTTTCAAGTGGTGGAAACCAGTCTTCTTTATCTAAGCAGCTTGCCCATTGTTGTAACAAAAGTGTCCTTACATCCATTTTCTATTTCCTCCAATCATATATAATCGCTTTGTTCAATATTCATTTGGGGCGTGTTGTTTTGGCATAACTAATAATTTCGAGATGAACCATCTGATTACCTCCCTTACTCCACAATCTGGCCCGATTGTTGAATAACAAGGTAAACACCACTCTTCAACTAAACTGCCCTGTTAGTGAATAGCAACAATCTTTTCGAAAACAGCCAAAATAAAAAACAGTGGGGATGAAGAATACCCCACTGATTAAAGTTTTACTTTATTGAGTGATGCGATTGAAAAACGCTTTTGTTTTTTCTATATCCGTTACATGTCGATTGCATGTTTGGCTATCAGCGCAAATGTAATTACTATAACTTGTGAACGTTCCAACGACTTGACCTTTTACGGACGTAGTAAATTGGCCAACATCTGAATGGCGGTTACATATAGCACATATTCCGCGAACTGTATTGTTGGAGAATGTACCTTTAATAGCTTTTAGCTGTTCATCTTGTTCCATCACGACATATTTTCGATGTGTTCCAGGATCATCCCATGCTAAATAACAAATCTCCTGAAAATCCATTTCTTCAAGCTTCGGTAGCTTGAGCTTTTTTTCTTTTTTAAATAGGCTCTTTAGTGTGCTTGCAGTGATTGCTTTAAATGGGATGACGTATGGTTTAACTTGCTCTATATACGCTTCCCCCTGTGCACGATCCGTCACATTAAAAAGCTGTTCAATAAGCTGAGCTTCAACAGTGGACAGCGCTAATTTTGCCGTAATTTCACTTTCAACAATACCGTGTACGGCTAGGATAACGTTTTTATCCTTTGTTGTTGCGAGTGTTTGTATAATTTTATTCATTTGCTGTTCGAGTAAATGATAGTTTGCGACCGTTAAAAACGGCTGAATTGTTTGTTTTTCCATTTGAATTCACTCCTGAATAGTAGGCTTTTAATAAAGGTTTACGGCCTAAAGAGATCATTCAATTATGTTATTTACGTTAACTTTTTCTAGACCTCTTTGACCTGTAAAGTGTTTGGTCTAGAGCAAGCATTACAAAAGAATGCGTCCATTTCGATTCCTCCTTGAAAAGAAGACTATTCTTATCATAACATTTTTTAGGAAATGGATAAAGTTAAAAATATTCAGATATTTATATTGTATTAAATGGTATAATAGTATTTATTAGGATAGCCAGCATAGCTTGTTGAAATCGATTCCGACTGGGCGGGGCGTTCGATGAGCGATTGGGCAACAAGGCTGTTGGTCACGAAGGCGTAATCTCAGGAAAAGGGATGGAAACCTTTAACAGAAAAAATTATAAAGAAAAGAGGATAGTCTATGATTCAATTTGAAAAGATGAACACAAAGCATTTTTTGCAAAGTTTAACAGTAAGTGATTTTGCAATTTGCCCTGATGAAAAGCAGATGGTATTAAGTACGAATTTTAATGGATATTTTAATCTATGGGGAATGGATTTAGAGAAAAAATTTCCATATCAAATGACTTTTAATAATCAAACGTCGGATTTTATTAAATATTCGAAAACAGGTGATTTCCTTTTAGCTGGATTTGATAAGGATGGCGATGAGAATAGTCAAATTTATGCAATTTCACCTGAGGGAGGAAGCCTAGTACCAATTCGCTATAAAGAGGGAGAACGTCATTTCTACTCACATTTGACTGAGGATGGTAGACATCTTTATTACTCGACTACAACTGGAAATTCGACATATTTAAATAGTTTAGTTTATGACATTGAGAGTGGAGAGGAAAAGTTACTTATAGAGGGTAGTATTGCACCTACTTTTATCGCTACAGTTAGCCCAGAGGAACAATCATTTGTTTATATTAAACAGTTTGGTAATACGCATTCCTTAGCATATGTACAGATTGATAGTGAGGAAGTATTGCTTACACCATTAACGGATAAGCAGCATACAGTTTCCGATTTAGTGTATACTTCTGAAACGGAAATTTATTTTTTAACAGATTACGATGATAATTTTAGCTACTTAGCAAAATTTGATATTCAGTCAAAACAATTTACAAAGTTGCTTCAATTAGAAAAAGAAACCTTTACAAGTATTAATTATTCGAAAGAAGAGCATGCACTATATATTGTTGGTTCCTATGGTGTGGAAGATCGGCTTTATCGTTATTCAGTTGCAGATGGGAAAAATGAAAAAATCGAAATACCTGTTGATATTATTGAGAAAATGGTTATTATGCCAAGCGGACATTTATATTTGCTTGGAAAAACGGCAACGAAGCCAAATAATATTTTTGTTTCGAAGGAAATGGGTAGTTCTTGGTTGGAGTTAACTCACTATAGAGTTCCAGGTGTTCGAGACGAGGATTTGGTGGAACCCGAAGTGCTACGTTATCCATCATTTGATGGTTTAGAAATTGAGGCACTCTTGTTCAAGGCGAAGGAAGAAAATTCGAATGGCTATGTTATTTTATGGCCACATGGTGGTCCACAATCAATTGAACGTAAATCATTTCGACCTATGTTCCAATTCCTAGTTAACCAGGGATACACTATTTTTACGCCTAACTTTAGAGGCTCATCTAACTACGGTCTAGACTTCATGAAAATGGTAGAGGGCGATTGGGGTCATGGTCCACGTCTTGATAATATTACTGGGATTGATTGGCTTATTGAGAAGGGCTATGCGGATCCTGATAAAATGCTGCTTTTAGGTGGCAGCTATGGCGGCTATATGGCACTGCTATTACATGGTCGCCATGCAGATTACTTTAAAGCAGTTGTCGATATTTTTGGACCAAGTAATTTGTTCTCATTTATTGAGTCTGTTCCGGATTTTTGGGCGCCATATATGAAGCAATGGATAGGAGATCCAGAGAAAGACAAGGATAGATTAATAGCCGATTCACCAATTACGTATTTAGATGGCATGACGAAACCGATGTTAGTAATTCAAGGCGCGAACGATCCACGTGTAGTGCAAAAGGAATCTGACCAAATCGTTGCTGCATTGAAGGACAAGGGACGAGAAGTTGGATATATTGTGCTAGAGGATGAAGGACATGGGTTCTCTAAAAAGGCGAATGAAATTTACGTGTATGAGAAAATACTCGAATTCTTTAATACACATATCATTTTATAAACGGCGGCGTTAATTATTTATTTCTCGAATTAAACAACGTTATTATCTTTATACAAATAAACTTTCAGACTTGTAATCGATGGAAAACATAGGAGGACTTTAATGCTACTAAATCAACAAGGATTTAATTTATGGGCTGATGGTTATGATAAAACGGTTCAGCTAAGTGAAGAAAGCAATCAATATCCATTTGCAGGATATAAAGCAGTATTAAATACGATTTTTAACGAGGTCATGTCCATTCCGAAATCTACTGTATTAGACATTGGATTTGGCACAGGGGTATTAACAGCAAAGCTTTATGATAATGGTCATACTATCAATGGAATCGATTTCTCCTCGAAAATGATCGAAATCGCTAAAGAAAAAATGCCTGATGCAAACTTAATGGAATGGGATTTGTCAGAAGGGCTGCCAACAGAGTTCCTCCATCAAAAATATGACGCCATTATTAGCACCTATGCACTACATCATTTTACTGATGAAATGAAGGTGCAATACATTACAGCCTTATTGCAGCAGCTAACATCTGCAGGCAAAATTTTAATCGGCGATATTGGGTTTGAAACAAGAGAGCAGCTTGAAAAATGTCGTCAAGAAAGTATTGATTATTGGGATGATGATGAATTTTACTTTGTTCATGAGGAAATTAGCTACTTATTAAAAGGAGTGTGCCAATTAGAATTTCACCCAATTTCGCATTGTGGTGGGGTTTTTGTACTTTCGAATTTTGATTAGGAAGATGCTTATATGATTATTTCTGATAATATATATGGCGAATTCGAGATAGAGGACGTGTTAACGGAACTTATTTCGAGTAAACCAGTGCAAAGATTGAAGGGTATACATCAGGGTGGTGCAAGTTATCTTGTAAATAGTCGATGGAATGTAACACGTTATGAGCATTCGATTGGAGTTATGCTGCTAATTAAACAGCTTGGAGGCTCTTTAGAGGAGCAGATTGCAGGATTATTACATGATGTTTCACATACAGCTTTTTCGCATGTTATTGATTTCGTCCTTGAAAATAAAGCGGAAGATTATCATGAAGAAATATTTATAGATGTGATTAGGAATTCAGAAATTCCTATTATTCTTAAAAAGTATAACTATAATTATGAATACCTACTATTAAATACTGGGAAATGGGATTTACTTGAACAACCAGCTCCTGAATTATGTGCAGATCGAGTAGATTATACGTTAAGGGATATGTATGTATATGGGCAAGCGTCACTAGAAGAAATACAAAAATTTATAAGTGACATTATAATTTATCAAGGGCAGATGTGTCTTAAAAGTATTGAAAGTGCAGAATGGTTTGTGAAAACATATTATCAAGAAGTTCTTGATTTCTTTATGAATCCGTTAAATATTTATGCCTATGATAAATTGGCACAAACTTTAAAGTTATCATTAGAAAAAAAGATTATTACACTTGCTGATTTTCTTATGGAAGATAATGAACTAATTGAACGGATGAAATCTTCTAATGATAGGCAAGTACAGAGCCTTTTAAAACAGCTTCATGCAGATGTAAAAGTGAGAGTGGATCAGAAAGAATTTGATATTCATCAAAAGAATAAAACTCGGCTTATCGATCCTTTGCTTTACCTTCATAATAGATTAATAAGGGCAAGCGAATTATCTGAGGATGTTAGAAAAATGAATGTAGCTGCTAAAGAAAAATTTCAACAGGGTGTCTATGTGAAAATTTTATAAATATCTCGGGGATTTTCCGATAAAGCTAGTAAGGGGCTGTCTTCTGACGGCCCCTCATTTTATGTAAACATCGACATAATATATTTGCCTGATAACATAAAAACTGCATAAATTGCAAGAGAGCTAATGACGGAAATGCTAGGTTTAAACCAGGTTGTTAATAAAAATGCAAGAACCGTAAAAAGTAACATACCGACAGCCCCAAACACTGTATTTTGTAAAACGCTATGGAAAGTATCTTCTTTCATATTTTTCATCTGCATGCCCATATTGATAAGAGTTAGGATAGGCAATGCCGTAATGATGCCTGATAAAAACAGATATTTTGATTGGCTTAACAGTAGTGCTAAGACCATGATAGTGCCGCCGACTATAAAATATAGAATATACAACATATATAACCCTCGATTTTTTATTCAGAATAGTATAATAATACTTCGCGAAATAACGCCGTACAAGTCCCTGTTTTGAATAATTAGCAAGAAACTGAGAAAGATAGACTTTTATCAAAAATAACTAGAATATTTCAGTCTAGTTGATAGGGTTGATGACTGTGTTTTTATATCGATAATCTATCTGGATGTTTACCAATTTGTTCGTATATTAAAATATCTGAAAATATAAGCTTTAAAAAATTCACTTTCAATACATCGTACTTTACGATATAATCGATTTGGACGATATATTAAAGGAGCAAATTTGATGATTAAAGATATAAATAACTATTTTACATCAATTTTTTACCATCTACATACAACGCATGAAGATACAATTTCACATCAAAGCGTGCGTATTTTACAGATGATTCAAAAGGAAGATGAAGTAACAGTTCGTGATATTGCGGAGTTACTGAATATTTCTCAAAATACAGCTTCAGAGCATATAAAAAAGCTGGAGCGTAATGGTTGGGTAACAAAGGAGCGGGCTATCGACGATCAACGCAAAGTACATCTTCATCTAACAGCTGAAGGGCTTCACATCTTAAAGAAAAACTCAGAATTAGATGATGTGAAACTGCAACATGCACTAAACCAGCTTTCAGAAGAACAACAACAAACGATTTTACAGGCATTTCGTCTATTAAGCGAGGTGGCTAAATAATGTACACACTTGTAAAAATTCTTTGCTCAGCAGCCGTTATTGGTATTGTGACAGAGGTTGCTAGAAGATTTCCAACCTATGGTGGCATTATCGCAGCACTACCACTTGTCAGTATTTTAAGTATCATCTGGCTTACTGTGCAAAGTGAACCGAGTGAGCATATTCAGCGATTTACGGTTGGTGTAATCGTTGGACTACCAGCGACAATGGTCATGCTATTTGTTATTTATATGGCAATGAAATCATCGATCCATCTCGTTTTTGCCATCGGACTAGGAATTGTTTCGTGGGCAGTATTTCTAGGTGTTCAAAAAGCTATTACTAGTATATTTAATATTTCTATTTAGGAGGATGTTAGATGACAGTGATTCCTATTCAACAATTACCCCAAAATGATGTGGTGCAGTTTTTTAAGGAGCATTGGGGAAGTACGGAAATGGTCATTTCCAGTGGGATATATGACTGCAGTAAATTAGATGGCTTCGCTTATGTAGATGAACAAAACAAGATTTTAGGTCTCGTAACGTATATCATTCGTGATGAAGAATGTGAAATTATTTCTCTTGATAGTATTGAAGAAGGAAGGGGAATTGGTTCATTGCTTGTACAAGCAGTTGAACAGCATGCATTCGAACAAAGCTGTACAATGATTACCCTTATTACGACAAATGATAATTTACATGCGTTAAAATTTTATCAAAAACGTGGCTATCACTTAGTCGAAATCATACAAAACGCAGTCGAGCAAGCAAGAGCATATAAACCCGAAATTCCTTTAATCGGCAATGATGGGATTCCAATACGTGATGAAATACGATTAGAAAAGCAATCTGGCTTATAATGAGTCAGATTGTTTTTATTATGCATAAAAAGGTAGTGCAAAGAAGTGAGCTAGAAGATTGACTGTATTTAAATGCCAATTGGCGAAGAAATATCCTTACTCAATATTTTCAAGGTTTCATCACCTACGATTTCTCGTTATACTTGATAGGTAGCAGGAAAGTGAGGAATGAAATGAAAAAAGTACTATTTGTTTTATTATTTAGTGTTCTAGTGGTAGGAGCGGCCTTTATCATTTTTTTAAAAAGTAATCCACCACTTGTCATGAACAGCTATATGAATCCTACAGATGATTCGACGATAAGAATCGTAGAAATAGAGAATAAAGGACTACGTGAGATAGAACTTCAGCAAATACTCGTCAATGATAAAGTACCTGAAAATGCTGAACTTGTCGTAAGTAGGGCTGAACCGTTTGAAGCAGAAACGAAGCTAGTGGGTAATCCGAATATTACGTATCATAAGTTAAGGCAAGTAGACATTTTTCCTAGTCAGTACATAGATCGCAAGGCCATTGGAAAGCAGCCCCAGCATTATGCAGTGAAGGTTGAAGCACCTACTATTAAAAAAATAACGATTAAGTACAATTATTTAAAAATGCCATTTACTTTAACAGCCGAGTTACAAGCTACAAAATAATCACATTAGAAAAGCGCTAGAAATCAACGTTTTTAAAATTGATTTCTAGCGCTTTTAAGGTTTTGACCAGTATAGTCCCAGACTGATCACTGACGTTTTTTCAATTGTAAATTGCCTTTATTAAACATAACAAGTCCATTGAATCGCTCATAAAGAGCATAAAACGGATATAATACAGCCGTATATAGGATAGGGGAAGGTATTTTTTCAAAAAGAGGGATTATGCTGGAAATTAAAGGAACTAGTGTTTTTGTTATGAAAATTAATAAAGGAATTATTGCAATTAAACCAATTAACAGAAATGGGGTTACTTTTGTTTCTTTTAATTTGGCGTAACAGTATGGACATTTCATGGTAAATGGTGATGAAAAATCCTCAAAGTCATCAAGCGTTATTGCTTCTTGACAATTTGGGCAAGGTACAGATGTTCTCATAATAAATCTCCTAAAAAACAAATTCACTCTAGTATAGTTGAGCATTACTTCTAAAGTAAACGGAAAATATTAGAGCTTAGGAGTTGGGAATAGTGTTAAATATTCCAGAAGAGAGCCGGCCTTTACGGTTAATTTCCCTTCATTGCATATGTCCGTTAAGTCAGGGTGAGAATTTAAGTGGCTAATGCACTCTATACTCGTTTTTTGTCTTATCATTTATGCCCATGTCATTTCATAAGATTGTTTGATGAAAAAATACTATAACACCTAAAACATGGTAATCTAATAGTAACAGTCATTGTAATGTTAGGAGGGACTAAATGGGATTTATCGTTATCGGCATAGTACTTGTTATCTGTATTTTCACTGTGACTTTAGTGGTTATAAAGAAGCATTCAAAGGGAGATATAAAGTTGGAAGTTACACCTGTGTGTGAAGGGAAAAATGAATTAGATCAAGCTATTATGAAGATATACTTTAAGTTTTCAATCGGCAATCTGGCACATCGTAAAAAAGAAATAATAGGCAGTATTGATTGGTCAAAAGGATGGATGCCTGTTTGCTATAATTTAAAGGAAAATGGAGCCTATCAAAAGGATCGATTACTCCCAGTTACAAATGATGAAACATATACAACCTTTGAAATAAACGCTAAAAGTGCCATAGATCATCTCGGGCAGGGTGAGGGGTATGTTGTATTAGTGTTAGAGGACCCTATTTCTACAGATAAATCTAGAGCAGGTGTGATTCTTGCTGTAACCGCCAACATGGTGACCTACCAGCTATCTGATTCAACTAGCTGGAATAATGACTTTGCAGTTAATCATTAAATTCTGAGACAAGCTATTCATTAGGTATTTTCCTATTAATGAATAGCTTTTCTTTTTTGTAAGAAAATAATGGAACTTATTAAAGTGAATTTCGTAGAATATTAAAAGGAAGGAGTATCTCTGTTGAGTTCCTTACTATAAGGGGATAACTAGAGCTTGGATTACCGATACTAATGAACAAACGAAAAAGAAGGTAAAAGATTTTGGATATTATAACAGATAAATTGATCATGATAGCTTTATTTATTCTCATTATTCATTCGATAGAAACACTTGCGTATGCAGTTCGATTATCAGGTGCACGTGTAAAATTACTAGCATCTGCACTATCCTTGTTTAATGTGATGGTCATGTTTTCGAGGTTGGCAAATATGATGCAACAGCCTTTTACAGGAAGTTTGACTGACACAGCGCCAAAGGAAAACACACTCGCATTTGTGGAGCAGCAGTTCCGCATACTTATTGGCGCCGCTTCACTTGGTACATTGGTAGGCATTCTTCTATTGCCGACATTTGTAGCAATATTTTCAAGAGCTATTATTCATTTGTCTGAGGAAAGAGGCTCCATTCCAGCATTATTCAAAAAAAGCTTTAGTTTCGATTATGTCAAACGGGGAATAAAACATATTAATCTACCAAGCTTTTCATACTTAAAAGGTATTAGTTGGCGCGATATCCCTGTTAAATTATTTATTATTAATGTCGTCATTACGGCTATTTATACAATTGGCGTTCTATCTGCACTTTACGCTTCTTTATTAGTTCCTGAAAGATCGACAACTGCTGTGATGTCGTCAGGGCTTATTAATGGTGTAGCAACGATGCTATTAATTATATTTATTGACCCTAAAATTTCCATTCTAGCAGATGATGTTATCAATCAAAGAGGCAGCTACTTAAGTCTTAAACGAGCTTCTGTGATGATGATGGGTTCAAGGCTGCTCGGTACATGCTTAGCACAGCTATTATTTATACCTGGGGCAAAATATATTGCCTGGTTTACTCAATTTATGACTTAGGAGGATTTACATGAATCAAGAATCGTATGACCGCCCAACAGATTATTATGACCATCAGTTGTTTACTATAGATGAGCAAATTTGCACTCTTATAAATCAGCGTAACCATCTATCAAATAACAATCCTGGTTTTCCACCCGATGAAGCGCTTGCTCGTTGGGCAAAAAAATATGGTTTTTATGAAGCCTTTCTTGCATCATTATTTGGGGTGATGAGAACAGAAGAGTATTATAAACCTCGCGTAGAGCCGACTGATTTTAGAAAGCATATTCCAGTTTTAAAGTCAATTGAAGTTGATGAACGATTCTATACGGTAACTTATATTCGGCAGTATCAAAATGCAAGTGTTGTACAACTATTAACCGATTGGGATCCTCGACAAGAATCAAATGTCCATGTTAGACACAATTATACTCATAACAGTTTTGAGTTGTTTGTAGGAGAAGAATACGACTGTTGGATCGATAGCGGAGGAGGAACAAATGGCCATGACAGCTGCACTTTTATCGTTTCACCTCCGTTACCCGATAATATAAAAGGATTAGATTTTGTCTTTAAAGAATATAGCGAT
Source organism: Lysinibacillus sp. NPDC094177 (assembly GCF_050279145.1). Lineage (NCBI taxonomy): Bacteria > Bacillati > Bacillota > Bacilli > Caryophanales > Bacillaceae > Lysinibacillus > Lysinibacillus sp. NPDC094177. The sequence continues at coordinate 276,037 of NZ_JBNNTW010000003.1, forward strand.
GCCTTTGGGGAAAAATCGACTGGATTGATGATAACTATTCAAGCTGAGTAACAACTTTCTCTAGGAATTAGAAGGATAGATTGAAGTTAATATAATCATGATAACTTTCAAGGAAAGGAAAATTGATATCTAATGAAAAAATTATGCTTCCTAATTTTGACGATGTTTGTGTTAGTTGCTTGTAGTACAAATCAACAAGAGGAGGTACACTACATAGCCAAAAGTGATCACTGGAAGGCCGTTTATCATAGTAATACTGAGGAGGGCTTAAAACTTTTCTATCTTGGAGAAGAGCAAGACTTAGGTGATTTACAAATAACGATAGGAGGGTCTAAAGAATCAATAACTTTCAATGACGTCCGAGTAAATACAGATAAACAGTTTATCTTAAAGAAAAGAGAAAGTGCAAAAATTTTTAAAAAGGATGCTGCCCCAATTATTCAAATTAAATGGCAGTCTCACAATGAGACTTTAGAAGTACGAAGTGTATGAAAAAATAAGTATTGGAATACGTGAAAAAATAAGTGGATTTTACAGTTAAGGCGACATCTTTGATACATACTTTACGCACAAATAATATATGGACATCAAGCATTAATTGAAAACCATCGTAACAGTTTATAGAGGAAATAAAGCAAGAAATACAGCAAAAAGCTTTATCTTTTAGAGGTAATTAAACAATTTAGCTCGCCGCTAGGAGGAAGTCATTACCCTCTAGAGGCGAGCTAAAAAAATGATATAAATGTTGTGAAAAATATTTTTGGAAATTTACTTAAAAATGTTGGTTTTTTCATCGATTTTGCTACTATAAATCAATTTTCGAGCATACAATAAATTAAACAACAAACGAAATAGATTTAATACATACTATTACTTTGATAAATACTATTTCCAAAAAGGATGGTTTGTGTCTCAGCGTCAATGACCAGGTATTTATGATAAGTCTCCTGATTAGATTGCTTAAAGGATGCTAAAAAATATACTTGTCTATTGGGATGAATAAAAGTATGTTGAGAGAGGTCTATTTTTTCACGTATAAAATTTGTTTTTAAATGAAATGTTTCTTCTGCTTTCGGTACGTCCTTAAAGGCTATTTTTTGACGAATGTTCAAGGTAGCATTGTTATATTCCTCGTAGATTGTCCTGTCTAGTTGATGATAAAAAGCATTCTCAGCAAGAAATGTTTGATATTGATTATTAGGATATTTATAAGATGTAGTTCCAGAAGGTATGCAAAGAATCGGTGCTGTGTTTTCTACTGAATCTTGAGGCTGCTGTAGTAAAAAGCTTGAAACGAACAATGATAAAAATAATACCTGCATGAATAGGCCTCCTTTTTCCTGTCATAAAGAAGATATCCCATTTTTATGTTATTTATACGTATATTTACAACAGTAATAGGAATTTGATGTCTATTTTATAAACGGAACCTAATGCAGGAAATGCAGGATTAAACTAGACGAATCATTTGAAATAGTTTTAGCTGGCTTTATTGATCGCTTTTGAATATTTATTTAGTAGAACATCTAGTTCTTGACTACAATCTACCACGCTAGGATGAGTGAAACCTAAATCCATAGCTTTTCTATACATTATTTTTCTTTTAATTTCAATTTCCATCTTCAAGAAGTGTTTAAACGATATATTAACCAAAATCTTTTCCCCCTAAAATTTTTTCTCCATGTTCTTGGAATACTTTGACCTCGATTCAACTTTTTCATTGTATCTCACCAAAGATAAAAAATATGTCATATTGTGTATAGAGTGAGAAATTCGTAATTTAGTCATAGAAAAATATCTTACTTCGTAAAAGTAGGGAAAATTAGAAAATTTATTATTGAATAATTAGATCTATTGAAATTACCTTTTATTGTATTATTTGTGTATTTTATTACCCTATATATAAAAATATTAGGCTTTTTTTTTGGTTATATTTTAGAAAATGTTAAGAGTGAAATTTAATAGATTAGCATCTTTTTTACTATAAAAATTTATGTCAGCTTCGATTGAAATTATAATGAATTTCATATCTTGTCACAATTTATCAAATAAACTTCTTTGTTGTTTGTTATTGAAGAGAGTTTATTATGGTTGATAATGTTGAGAATTTTCGAAAAATATAGAATTATAGATAAATGGAGTTGCTATTCTAATCAATCGTAGGGGAGGTTTACGATATTGAAGTTAAGGTGGCTATTACTAAGCGTTTTTATCGTTTCTAGTGTAATATTAATAGCATGTTCAGAAGTGAAAACAAATACAGGAGAATCTTCAGGATCAAATGCGACTACTAATCTTTACGTTCAACACGTGGAAGAATCAAAACCGACATCTCCAGCTTTTGATAAGGAGTATGATTTTACATATTTAGAGGAATTGCCAGAGGACAAGAGAGCTTTATATGAAGAATTCTTAAGCAATGGGGATATTAATAGTTTAAAGACTTTTACACCAGAAGAAATGGTGTTAATTATGATGAATTTAATTTTTGAGCATAATTTCGATAAACTGTATGCTATTACCTACAATAACCATGAGCTTCCTGAGAAACAAACCTTTATAGCAGAGTATATAGATTATTTATTGGATGAGGATATACAGAATTATTTAATGTACAGATACTACGATAATATTTCCTTGAATAAAGATTCTAGCACCGAAAATATAGCAATTGTCCAATTGGAGATAATTTTCGGAAGTTCCCATTACGGCAAGACATTTGCCTTATTAAAAGAGGATGGTATGTGGAAGGTTGATTTATACAATTATATGAAAGAAAAGAAGGCAAAATCTGAAGAAAAATAGAGGAGATTAGAATGACTGTAATATACTTTGTTAGACATGCTCATTCTCACTATACAGCCGATGAGTACAATCGTCCACTCTCTGACAAAGGGGTTGAGGATAGAGATCGTGTTACTACACTTTTTAAAAATAAAATAATCCATACTATATATTCAAGTCCATATAAAAGAGCCATTCAGACAGTGGAAGGAATAGCACAAGAACATAAATTACAGATAAATACGATTGATTCTTTAAAAGAAAGAATACTTTCTAATGGAAGATTACTGGATTTTGACGCTGCTATTCATCAAGTATGGAGTCAGCCGAATTTCGCATTTGAAGGTGGAGAGTCAAATGAAACCGCAAAGGAACGAGCTATTACTACCTTGCAAAAAATTTTACATACGCATCCAGATGACAATGTAGTGATTAGTACACATGGTAATATAATGGTCTTAGTGATGCAATATTTTGCTCCGCAGTATGATTACTCATTTTGGAAAAAACTTTCAATGCCTGATGTGTACCAACTAACATTTCAGCATTTCGTATTAAGTGATGTTCAAAGAGTTTGGAAAGAATAAGAGAAGGGGCTGTCTATTGACAGCCCCTTCGTTTATGTTATCGAGAACAATATTTGATTTAACGAGAATGTCGAAGTACTCCCACTCAGTGGAAAATTACTTATCCAATATGATTCCATTCTTCTCGTAAAAGGCCAAATAATAATACATCATGAAATTGACCGAAACGGAAAATCTCATTGCGTAAAATACCTTCATTTGTAAAGCCACATTTTTCATAGGAACGAATAGCTCCTTTATTAAAGCTGAAAACCTGAAGCTTAACTTTGTTAATAGCCATATAATTAAAAATAAAATGAATAAGAGTTTTCATTGCATCCGTTCCAAGTCCTTTACCTTGCCATTGTTCGCCAATCGAAATGCCTACAAAGCAAGTACTATTTTGCCAGTTGATTGCATAGACACCGCAGGAGCCGACAAGCTCATTAGTCGACTTTTCAAATATACCGAAGATAAACTCCTCTTTTTTGCCACTAATATTTTTAAAGAATGAAGCATGATCCTCGAATGTATTTGGAAAGGGAATCTCGTCGTTTGCAAGGAGCAACGACCTTTTTTCACTCTCGATTTTTACAAATGCTTCTAAATCAGAGGAAGTCATTTGTTGTAAAGTAATAGCTTGACCTGTAAGAAATTCTTTAAAATAATTTTCCATTTTTTTCTCCCTTATTCAAGGGCTGCAGTTAGAGTCTACATCCCTTGGATTATTTGTTGTATTAACAAAACATCAACTGCACTTGTCGCACTCATATACACAACTCCTTAAGTTTAGATAACTTTATAGTAGCATTTTTAGTAATTGATGGAAATAAATATTTTTTATCAGGTATGTTGAATAGCAAAATATAAGGTGATTATTTACATATAAAAGAGTTAGTTGCTGATATTTATGTATACCCTTTTAGCTAATTGTTGCTGATGACAACTCAAGTGCTCCTATCGTTTTACTTTCGTCGCAGTGTAAAGCTTCTCGTGGGAAAGTGAGCGACCAGTAGGAACGGAACTTAACTACACGATATGGTGATGAGCCTTTTTAAAATGTTTAAAAGAAACGCCTGATTTTTAAAGAGGGCACTGAAAAACTCTAAAATAGGATGTTTTTACAGTATTTTTTTGAATTAGGATTATTTTACTTTACGAGGATTTAGCACGGCGGCGTGAGACTCCTGCGGGAAAGCGAACGCCAGAGCGCTAAATCCTAATGATAGATTTTTATTAGAGTTTTATTGAAAAAACCACTTTTTCAGTGGCCTGATTTTAAATTATAGTTTTTTTTGAAGGGCGCCAATTGGTTTGATTATCAACATCTTTTTGCTCTATCCAATTTAGAAAATCGTCAAGGCATCGAATATTGTGGTCTAATACTGCTTCATATATATAAATTGAAGGAAGTATTATAGATTTCTTTAGCAATTCTTCTTTTATATTTAAAATATACTTTCGACTCTCAATTGTTAAGGAATCGGTCATGAACGATACTAAATCTCTTGATAAAGGGCCATTTCGTGTTTCAGAAAATAACCACATATCTATATTCCAAATTTCTGATGGCATATGCTGATATTGTATTTTAAAATAGTAACCATTAAATGGAGATTCCAAATAATTACGATACTTTAATTCTAAAACCTTCGGATTGCTTGTTAAATCTGATAATTTCGACATGGCTTCAGCTGCATTAGGACAATAACTAAAGGTTTCTATATCGATATCTAGATCCACTAGTAAATCATACGCTGTAGCACCAACAACATAAGCTTGTCCAATTGTATTCCATTTTTCTAGCAGTTCTAATTCTTCTAGAATGAGCATGGCCGTTTCTTTTCGCTTTTGAGCTCTTTCTAATAGTTCCAAAATTTACACCTACCCAAAAATAAATTTCTAAATCATGTTAGAATACATTATATTTGTCATTTATTCAATATCTTATTTAAGGCCAATTTAAATCAAAAAGAAGGAAGAATAAATGCGTACTTTCAATACCTATTTTAATGGTCTAATGAAATATTTACCTAAAGGAGCAACTTCAATTACAACTTGCAATAGGAGCAACTGAATCTCACATATAAAGGTTACTTGATGTCTTTCCTAAGTGTCCTGAGTCACTTACCGATTTATTAAGGATGTTAATGGAACGTATAATAAACCATGGGGAAGAAATGATTAGTGTACTAGCGCTAGGGTCTGATATTGAAGAATATCCATATTATGAGGAAGAATTCGAGGACTGAAGATGAAAGGGAGAGCTTCGATGAGATTAAAATTTTATGAAGAAAATGATGAACACTTAATTGAACAATATACGATCACGGAGGAGCAGCTTCGCTATACGATGTCTCCGAAAGCAAGCATCGAACTAGTGAAGCAGGACAAAAATCGTCATGCCATTCTTGTATTAGATAAAGACAAGCTCGTAACTTTCTTTGTGTTACATGAAAAAGAGGGTGTTAAGCCATATTCCTCTAATGAAAAGGCGATTTTAATCCGTGCCTTTTCGACAGACTTTTATGAACAAGGTAAAGGTTATGCGAAAGCGGCATTACAGTTTTTACCGGGCTTTGTTTCGGAGCATTTTCCATATATTAACGAGCTTGTGCTAGGGGTTAATCAACCGAATATTGCGGCTCAATCACTATATAAAAAATGCGGTTTTGTCGATGAAGGAAGGCTGGCAACAGGGTTCAGGGGTGTGATTAAAGTGATGAGTTATTACATGAATAAGATTGATAGTGAAAAACTTGATTAGTAATGTAGAACTTGTACAATGATGGAATCTATTTAATTTTGCAGAAAAATCATTGCATCTTAAAATCTATGCGTTTATATAATAGAATGAGGGGAACAGAATGACACATTTGCTAGAAGCAAGTATGGAACATATCGAAGAAATTTGTGCGATTGATCAAGAAGTAGTTGGTGATTTTTCAAGAAGTGAATATATACGTACAGCAATAAACCAAAAACGTTGTATCATTCAACAAACTGAAAAAGGGATTGCAGGTTTTCTTATTTATACAAATGACTTTTTTGAAAATAGCTTCATCTCATTAGTTATTGTCAAGCCATCTGACAGAAGAAAAGGCGTTGCTACAGCATTATTATCATTTTATGTAGAAATGGCTGCCTCTCCAAAAATCTTTTCTTCTACTAACCAATCAAATACTAGTATGCATATGGTATTTGAAACGGCCGGATTTATTAGAAGTGGATTTATTGAAAACTTAGATGAAGGTGACCCCGAAATCATATATGTGAAATTTAAGTAGGGGATGTTCTAAGGCAAGTCTCGCAGTAGAATGACTGCTACGAGGCTTGATAGGTTATTTTCTTGCTCGTATTAATAATAAGGAAGGGCGACGATGCTCTTTTTCTAAGGAAGGCAGTTTTTGAATGGCCTCTGAATCAGGAAGCGGTTCAAGTATTTTTTCTATCGTTAAGTCATGTTCGATTAATGTATTGATGATTGTTGAGTATTGTTTCATAGTTAACCTCCACTTATCTATCATAACTTTATGTAACATTTGAGCATATTTTTTTCACATAGCTCCCATAAAAGAATACTTTTTAGAGTCCATGCCAACTTATGTAAATCGCCATCTATTTTCTTATATAGATGGTTATTTTTTTGATGTGATGACGTCTTTTGGGAATTTTTCCATTTACTCACGCCACTAAATTGTAACAATTCCAAAAAATAAAATAATTTAAAGGGAAATGATGGCACTTATTTTGATGAATAACGTTATTTTTATTGGAAGCTACTAAATAGTTTCCGTAAAAAATTACAGAAGGTAGGGTGGCATTTAAAACAAGTTGAATTGAGTGGAGACACTGGGATTAGCGTCACAGAGAAGACGCTAGAGTGAGCCTAAGCTAAAAGCATCACATCCTATGATAAAGACTTCGTGACCTACATCGTGTACTGCCGCTACGTTAGCACTACCTTTTCGCGACATTTAGCATGTGTTGCCCAAACAGCTCATTGCCCCAGTTAGAACGTAAATCAACCTCACGTTATGGTGATGAGCAAAAAAATACTTTGGAGGATATTACATTGAGTAAAGAAACATTATTAAGTATAAGTAGTAATTCATTGTTCGCGGCATTTATTTTACTACTAATCGCCATTATACCGATTGGGCTTGCCGTAAAATCGAAAGGAAAAATGTTTGGAAAATTAGGTCTTCTGCTTACATATATTGCTTTTGCTTTACAGCTAGTTTATTTCATTTTAAGGTGGATAGCTGTTGATCATGCACCTGTAAGTAATATGTATGAGTTTATGACGTTCTTTGGTATCATGCTTACTGGTAGCTATTTGATCATTCATTTCTTATATAAACAAATTGTTGTAGGCTTGTTTACCATCCCTGTGTCATTAATTATTCTCGGATATGGAAGCGTTTTTACAAAAGCGGTTTCACCACTTGTTCCATCACTGCAAAGTAATTGGTTAACGATTCATGTTATGACAGTGGCATTTTCAAGCGCTATTTTATCAATATCGTTCGCAACAGGTATTATTTATTTATTAAGAACATTAGATGTTTCTAAATTTACGAAAAGTACAGTTGCTTTGGAATTCGTTATGTATTGTTTAATTGTCGTGATTGGCTTTATTGGCGTGGCCACTTACTTTAACTTAGCAGCAGATAAAATCGAGGTTCAATTTGAAAATAAGCTAGGGAAGGAAGAAACCGCTGTTTATACTATGAAGCCGCTGATTGTCAATAAAGATGCAGTAACATCTAGTGGGGATCAGGTTGGTATTTTGCAGATTACCAATAAGATAGATGCGAAGAAATTGAATTCTATTGTATGGTCATTTATAGTTGGAACGATTTTATATGCGGTGATTTTACTCATTACGAGAAGACGGTTAATTGTTTTTTTAAAGCCATTAACAAACCGTGTACAGCCAGCTTTAATGGATGAAATTTCATATCGAGCTGTTGTCATAGGATTTCCGTTGTTTGCCCTAGGGGGACTTTTGTTTGCTATGATTTGGGCACAGATTGCTTGGAGTAGGTATTGGGGCTGGGACCCTAAGGAAGTATGGGCACTTATAACGTTTTTATATTATGCTGCTTTCCTTCATTTCCGACTTTCCAAGGGCTGGGAGGGAGAGAAGACGGCTTGGTTAGCGATTATTGGATTTGGAATTATCGTGTTTAATCAGGTATTTGTGAATCTAGTTATTGCAGGATTACATTCTTACGCATAAGGATGCTTGCTTTTTTCTTAAGCTGTATATAGTTAACTAAAAAAGAGACATCCGCAATTTGGATGTCTCTTGAATTTTGCACTATTCATTCTAAAGCTAAAATTAAAGCTTTACAACATTAGTTGCTTGTGGTCCGCGGTTACCTTCTTCAACACCGAACTCAACTTTTTGGCCTTCTTCTAAAGTTTTAAAGCCATCTGATTGAATAGCAGAAAAGTGTACAAATACATCATTTCCACCTTCTACTTCGATAAAGCCAAAACCTTTTTCTGCGTTAAACCATTTTACTGTACCTTGTGTCATGTGAACAACCTCCCAAAAAAATTCAACAATCATATTCCTTCGATCACTTGCAAAAAATGACGCATTCAAAAGCTCGTATTGCTTTTGAATACGTGAATTTAACGGCTAAGATGAAGTAATGTAATTATTTTTTTCATTATATAACAGTTCCAGATATTTATCCAGTATATTCCGTTTTTAGTAAGAGAAAATTTACATTGTAATGTTTTTATTACAGTTTATGCATTTTAGAGGACTCTATAATTAGTCAATCCAGGCTTTCTCCTTAGCGACAATTACTGCCTCTGCACGTGATTCTACGCTTAGTTTGACAAAAAGTTTGGATAAATAGTTTTCAACTGTACGCTGTGTGACCCCGATGGCAGAAGCAATTGCTTTATTTGTACAGCCTTGTGCGACGAGCTGTAAGATTTCTTGCTCTTTGTCGCTTAGTAAAACATCTTGTTGCACATTTGGTAGATTAGTCCGCTGATGTACAAAATCTAAAAAATCAGCTGCCAATAGGATTTCGCCTCTTAGAGCGGCTTGGATGGTTTGAATTACTTGCTCTTTCGTGGCAAGCTTTGATAAAAGTCCATCCACCTTTTTCTCGATAAGTAGTTCGTAATAATCGGAAAGCTCGTATCCCGTATAGAGTAAAATAAGTGCTTCTGGTTGCTTTTTCTTAATCATTTCTGACAGCTGGATGCCATTGATAGGTTTCATATTAATATCAATCAAAAATAATTGAAAAACTTGGGCATCCATTTTCGGCAGAACGGCGGCACTATCCTGCTCGGTGTCTATACGGACATTTGCTAAATCCTGTAATAAAGTTTTTGTACCATCTAAAACGACAGGATGGTCATCTACAATAAGAATATCAATCATATGATTCCACGTCCTCTTGTATTTGAATAAATATATGCATTCCTTCATTATGACTGGAGGTTATCGTGATCTCTCCATTAAAAGCACGGACACGTTCTCGAATACCGTTAATGCCCATAGAAGCTGAAGATTGCATTAAATCTTCAATATTACAACCAATACCATTATCTTCGTATTGGAGGATGAAGCCACGATCTATCGCTTGGAGTCTTAGTGAAACTTCGGTTGCCTCAGCATGCTTAATTGCATTATTTAAGAGCTCCTGTACAAGGCGATAGACGACTAAATGTAAGGTTACATCTTGGAATTGGACACGCTCTATTTGGGCTTTTAACAAAAAGTCGGCCCGTATTTTTACCTTTTGGGTCAGTTTTTTTAAAGCGATTTGTAACCCAAATGTGTCTAGCAATGGAGGGCTTAAATTCTCACAATACTCACGTAAATCCTTCGAAGCATTCAGCAATTGCTCTCGAATATCTAATACCTTTTCTTTTTTTATACTAGGCGAGCTAGCAAGTACATCTAACTCTCTCGCTAAATGAAGTTGCTCCTGCAAAATAGTGTCATGTAATTCCTGCGCTAAAATACTTTTTTCCTTTTCAATGATATTCCATAATAATTTATCGAGCCAAGGAAGCTGTGTATCATTGTTATCCTTCATATGTTTTATTTCACATACTAAATCTTCAATGAGCTTTAAATTATCAATAAACATTGAAACATAAAGGGCAAGTAACTCTAACCAAAGAAGCTCTTCTTTTTGTAATACATGTCTAATTTTTAATAGGATTTTTTCTTCACTTGCATCATGTAATAGCAGATGAGTCATTTCATTCCCTATGTTGACTTCACCACGAGTGAATGGCACATGATCCGTTATGAATGTAATTGTAAAAGCTGTAGTACCAAGCTTTTCTGTTATTTCATACTTGAATTGATCCAGTAATTCTTGCTGATTTTTTGCCTTACCCATACGATTAACAGCGGCATATAAATTATGTACGTAATTGCCAGTGGATGAAAATATAATCTTTCGATACTTAAAATCAAGCTGCTCTTTTATATAGAAGCTAGCAATGACAACGAGGAATATGAATATAAAGACACTCGTAATTTTAACAATCGATAATTTGTCTATTAACAGTATGGTAATGCCTGTAGTTAATATTAATGCACTAAAAAAAGCAAGTGTTGAATAATAACGAAAACGAGATAATTGATATTCAATATCGAATAATCGTTCATTCACTTGAATGAAGATAAAAGAAAAAGGAATAAACAATAAAAATAAAGCTGCTACCTCAGAATGTAAAATAGGATTCTGGCCAAATATTTCAGGCACGACGAAAAACAATAAAAACGGTAAGAAAGGCGTAATAAACGCAATAGTAATCAGGCGGATCTTTGCCAGTTTAGTTCGTAAATAACTCGTTAGTAAAATATAGATGGCATAGAGAACTAGTACAGCAAACAAGCCTAAGTAAAATAATGATGATATCGTCCTGAAGTCATTATAAAATATTTCAATGAAATCACAGCAAGGTATCAAGAGTAATATTAAATAAAGCCACTTAGTATTGATGTAGAGCCATTCTATACGTAGATAGCGGAAATAAAATTGTAAAAAGTGAATGAAAAGCACTATGCATAAAACGATACCAATAGTTATGATTGATGATCCAATTAGATTCCCTCTACCTGAAGCTCCTGCACTTATATAAGCCAATGAACAAGTTAATAAAAATAATGTTAGTAGACTAGTTAGCCGATTATCTTTATTTCTTCGCCATAAATAGATAGCGACGCCAAAAGATAAGACAAAATAAAACAGTGGAAAAATAATTTGCAAATAAAATTCTTCCGGAATATCCTTATGCTTAACTGTAACAGAATGAACATCACCATCAGGCTTCATAATTGTTAGTTCCTTAGCACTTCTAGCGAGTGAATCGAATTGGATAGAGCGAACATCTTCTGCAGGCTTGCCATCGATTGTCAGTAGTAGATCACCTTTTTCAATATTATTTTGCTGTGCCCAATCGGGATAATAGAAGTCAGTCATAACCGTATTTCCGCTAAATGTCTCTACTGAAATACCAATTAAAGGTATTCTCATTGCCACTACAAGTACGTAAATACCTAGGACTAGATAGGTTATCAAAATACTATATGTCCATTTACTCATAGTTTTCCCCCAATTATTTGCATGATAATATTGCCCCATTTCAATCTTAAGTACCTATATATTATCCATAATTATTGGTAATTTTGGAATACCGAAAAAGGTGTTTCGGAAAACCACTATTGCTTTTTCGGAATAACGAAGTAGTTTTTTCGGTGTAGCCTATGATAGTGTAAATCTAGCATATGTGACGAAAAGGGGGAGCGTTGCATGAAAAAGAAAGGATTGCCACTAATCCTTTTTTTTATAGTGGTTATAATGTCGTACCCGATGACAACAATCGCTAAGAATTTTGAGAATGATGCGGTGAAAGTAGATATTTGTATTATTGGGGGTGACAATCGTTTTGTCTATAAGATTCCAAAGCATTTACATAATAATACGCCGTATGTTGAAATGAAGAATAATATTGAATCTTCTTTAGCAAGTCATTGGAAGATTGGTGATGCTCGTTATGAAGCCCACCAGACGGATGTTGCGTATACTTTCTCTATTAAAGATTTAATTAATGAAAAACAAGATGGACAAATGAAGGTAGCGATACCATATACTTTTTTAGTAGGAATGTTTGGTGAAAATGATGCCGTTCAATTACGCATTTCGGCTAGCAAACTAGTCGACTGGACAGCTAACGCAAAGGATTGGGCAACTCTCGGCTTTGTGGAACTGCCCACTTATTTTAGTGAGCAGGATTATGTTTATGAGGGAGCTGTCAACGAGCTACTACAGCAGAGGGTAGGACATTTTAATGGCACGGTTATGAAAGGACAAATGGTACAACAAAGTGTTATTTATTTTAGCTTTATTATTGCACAACTTATTGCCTGTATATGTTTATCAAGGCGCTTAAAAAAGAGAATTATTGAAAATCCAGAAAACATGCATCAGTTCCGAAAGCTTAACTATATGTATCAAATCATTCCGATCATGATTATTGGTGTGCAAATTGTTTTTCTAGTCATGTCAGGGTTACTGACTGCGTTTGGTCTCTATTTTTCCCCAGGCATTGATCTATTGCTTATTATTGGACCCATTTTATTTAATATTATTTTGTTGCCAATGTTCTTTGTCATGATTGAAAGTGAAGTTTCAAAAGAGCTGGATAACAATTCCTTTGGCTCAAACATATAAATATTGTTTTTATTTTTTGAACGTCAAAATGTAGTTATTAGATGTTATAATGGTCAACAGCATACTTGAAGGAGCTGGTAATTGACATGACGCATCCAGAAATCGCGTACTTAAATTTACTACAACATATATTAGAAAATGGTGTTAAAAGGGAAGATCGAACAGGAACCGGTACATATAGTGTATTTGGTTATCAAATGCGATTTGATTTAAGTAAAGGCTTTCCTCTTTTAACGACTAAACGTGTACCATTCAAACTTGTAGCAAGCGAGCTACTTTGGTTCATTAAAGGGGATACAAATATTCGTTATCTACTGCAAAACAACAATCATATTTGGGATGAATGGGCTTTTAAAAAATGGGTTGAGTCTGATGAATATTCAGGTCCTGATATGACAGATTTTGGTCGACGTTGCTTAGTGGACGAGTCTTTCAATGCTGACTATAAAAAAGAATTAGCATCATTTTGTGAGCGTGTATTAACGGATGATGAATTTGCACGTAAATACGGAGAGCTTGGAAATGTTTACGGCAAGCAGTGGCGTAATTGGACAACATCAACAGGGGAAAGCATCGATCAATTGCAAGATGTAATCGATCAAATCAAACACAATCCAGATTCACGACGCATAATTATTAATGCATGGAATCCAGAGGATGTTATCAATGCTGGAGCAAAGGGCAGTAAAGCTGCATTACCTCCGTGTCACGTGATGTTCCAATTTTATGTCGCGAATGGTAAATTGAGCTGTCAGCTAATGCAAAGAAGCCTTGATACCTTATTAGGCTGTCCATTTAATATTGCATCATATGCATTACTGACACATTTAATTGCACATGAATGTGGTTTAGAAGTTGGCGAATTTATTCATAGCATTGGGGATGCTCATATATATTCAAATCACGTGGAGCAAGTAAAAGAACAGCTTTCACGCGAGCCAAAGGACCTACCAACCTTAAAAATTAATCCAAATAAAACGTCAATTTTCGACATAGAACTAGAAGATCTATCTATCGAGGGCTATGATCCACACCCAACAATTAAAGCACCAATAGCCGTTTAAACAGAAGCAGCAGCCGTTATGGTTGCTGTTTTTTTAGCGTACAAACAAGTGAAGCGACGGAAGAAACGGTAGAGCGACGGAAAGAAGTGAAGGCAAAGGATAGAAAAGCCAAAGCGACGGATAGAAAAGCCAAAGCGACGGAAAGAAAAGCCAAAGCGACCGAAAAAATGGCTAGAGCGCCGGAAAGAAGTGAAGGCGACGGAAAGAATAGTCAAAGCGACGGATAGAAATGCCAAAGCGACGGAAAGAAAAGCCAAAACGACGGAAAGAATGGCTAGAGCGACGGAAAGAAGTGAAAGCGACGGAAAGAAATGCCAAAGCGACGGAAAAAATGGCCAAAGCGACGGAAAGAAGTGAAGGCGACGGAAAGAATAGTCAAAGCGACGGATAGAAATGCCAAAGCGACGGAAAGAAAAGCCAAAGCGACGGAAAGAATGGCTAGAGCGACGGAAAGAAGTGAAGGCGACGGAAAGAAAAGCCAAAGCGACGGAAAGAATGGCTAGAGCGACGGAAAGAAGTGAAGGCGACGGATAGAAAAGCCAAAGCGACGGAAAGAATGGCCAAAGCGACGGAAAGAAGTGAAGGCGACGGATAGAAAAGCCAAAGCGACGGAAAGAATGAAGGCGACGGATCGAAAAGCCAAAGCGACGGAAAAAATGGCTAGAGCGACGGAAAGAAGTGAAGGCGACGGAAAGAATGGCCAAAGCGACGGAAAGAAGTGAAGGCGACGGATAGAAAAGCCAAAGCGACGGAAAGAAAAGTCAAAGCGACGGAAAAATTGGCTAGAGCGACGGAAAGAAGTGAAGGCGACGGATAGAAATGCCAAAGCGACGGAAAGAATGAAGGCGACGGATCGAAAAGCCAAAGCGACGGAAAGAAGTGAAGGCGACGGATAGAAAAGCCAAAGCGACGGAAAAAATGGCCAAAGCGACGGAAAGAAGTGAAGGCGACGGATAGAAAAGCCAAAGCGACGGAAAGAATGGCTAGAGCGACGGAAAGAAAAGCCAAAGCGACGGAAAAAATGGCTAGAGCGACGGAAAGAAGTGAAGGCGACGGATAGAAATGCCAAAGCGACGGAAAGAATGGCCAAAACGACGAATAATAAAGCCGAACCCGCAAAGCGCAAGACAAAACGCCAAAAGAGAGATTCTTTTTATTTAATATAGAACTTAATTCCAGTAATCTTATGAAGAATGTTTAAAATTATGAAAATATTTCCGATATAAGTTTTAATCTGGAAGTCCTAATAAATATTTAGAGGTGAATGATGTGAGGAGATCATTGATTTTTCAAATAGATGGAAGAGGACGTGAGCAGCGTTTAAGGACGAACTTGCTTACGAATATTTCTCAGCAAAAAGAGGAATCTATTCAACAACATGAGCTTTCACACATCTCTACAAAATTAACACAGGAGCAAATACATAAAATGATGCAAGTCATTGAGGAAATTCGCCTTAAAGGTTATAAAGAAAGACTATAAATGTAAGCGCCTACTACGCTATAATAGCTGAGGAGGTGTTTTATGATGAATGTGATATTTATAGAAGCGTTTACAGGTACAGAGCTTTTACAGATGGTGTCACATGATGTGGCAGGCATATTAGCTGCGACGCAGGGGGAAAGTGTGACGTTTCCAGTTGGCCATTTTAAGTATGAATTCCATAACTTAGACTTTTACGAGGAAAATGGGGAAATACGACAAGAATTAGTCATTTACGTAAAGAAAATATAGTTATCGTATAATGCCCTTTAAAATAGCAAAAAATAAATACAGGTACAAATAATTGCTTTTATTTAAGCCTGTAACTATAATAGTTACAACAGGTGGTGATACATATGGTGAACAGTCGATTTTCGGTAGCGATCCATATACTTTCGCTCATTGCAACAACATCTGATAAAAGCCAGTTGACATCTGATTTCATCGCAGGGAGTGTGAATACGAATCCGGTTGTCGTACGACGTATGATCGGGGTGCTAAAAAAAGCGGACTTGCTTACGTCACAACCAGGAATTGCAGGCTATGACTTATTAGTAGAGCCAAAAGATTTAACGCTATTAACTATTTACCATGCGATTGATGGGCCAGAACAGCTATTTGCGATTCATGATGAGCCAAATCCAGCATGTACGGTTGGTCAAAAAATCCAACATACATTGGAAGGTGTTTATACATCTGTTTGGCATGCAATGGAAGAACAACTACAAGCACAAACTTTACAGGATGTGCTAGATCAACTTCGTTAACATCAACGAAGTCGGTCTTTTGTATCTAACCTGTAACCAAAATAGTTACAAATGATAAATAGGAGGAATAATAATATGAAAATTGCGGTAATTGGTGCAACTGGGAAAGCAGGACAAAAAATTGTAGAGGAGGCACTACAACGTGGTCATGATGTAACAGCGATTGTACGTTCAGCTTCAAAAGTAACGGCAAATATTCCTGTAATTGAAAAGGAAGTATTTGAATTGTCACAAGAAGATGTGAAAGGCTTTGACGTAGTCGTAAATGCGTTTGGTGCTCCTTTTGGTCAAGAGGAATTACATGTGAAAGTTGGCCGTCATTTAATTGATATTTTCACTGGTATTGATACAAAATTATTTGTTGTCGGTGGTGCGGGTAGTCTGTTTGTAGATCCAGACAAGACTGTACGCGTAATGGATACACCTGATTTTCCAGAAATGTTTTATGCGACAGCTAAAAACCAAGGAGAAAATCTAAATGACTTACAACAATCTACTATTATTTGGACATTTTTAAGCCCATCTGCTTTCTTTGATCCAGAGGGTTCACGTACAGGAAGCTATACTATTGGAGAAGATCATTTATTAGTAAATGCTGCTGGGGAAAGTTATGTTAGCTATGCAGATTATGCCATTGCGGTGTTAGATGAGATTGAAAATCCAAAGCATGTAAACAGCCGTTTTACAGTGTCTTCTAATAAATAATGGAAACCGAGCGTAAAAACTGCGCTCGGTTTTTATCTTCATTCAATATATCTTTTTTGTGCGAAAGTGAAGCGGCAGCTACAATTACGCCAAGGCGAAATGATTATTTTTCGTTTTCGGACAATTGACTGTTTACAATACGAGATTAATTAGCTACTATCAAGTGTGAGTATTACATAAAAGGAGACGACAATTATGTCCACACAACGTATAGAAAAAGACTTTTTAGGTGAACGTGCCTTACCAAGCGATGCTTATTACGGTATTCAAACTCTTCGTGCAACTGAAAATTTCCCAATTACAGGTTACACGATCCATTCAGCGCTTATTAAAGCAATGGGTATTGTTAAAAAAGCAGCAGCTTTAAGTAATATGGAGGTACACCTACTTTCAAAAGAAATCGGAGATGCAATTGTCGAGGCTGCACAAGAAGTTATTGATGGTGAGTGGGATGCTGAATTTATCGTTGACCCAATCCAAGGTGGTGCTGGCACATCCATTAATATGAATGCCAACGAGGTTATTGCTAACCGTGCCTTAGAGATTCTAGGCAAAGAAAAAGGGGACTACCATACAATTAGCCCAAACAGCCATGTTAATATGTCACAATCAACAAACGATGCTTTCCCAACAGCAATTCATATTGCTGTGTTGAATTTAATAGATGAACTACTTCTTACAATGGAAAACATGCAAGCGGTGTTCCACCAAAAAGCGGAGCAATTTGCGCATGTTATTAAAATGGGTCGTACGCATTTACAAGACGCTGTACCGATTCGATTAGGGCAAGAATTTGAAGCATATTGCCGCGTTATCACTCGTGATATTGTGCGTATTCGCCAAACTCGCCCAAATTTATATGATGTAAATATGGGAGCAACAGCTGTTGGTACAGGATTAAATGCATTTCCTGATTATATTCAATCAGTTGATGTTCACCTTGCTGAAATTTCAGGTTTGCCGCTTAAAGGCGCTACACATTTGGTGGATGCAACACAAAATACCGATGCTTATACAGAAGTATCAGGCGCATTAAAAATTTGTATGATTAATATGTCAAAAATTGCTAACGACCTTCGTTTAATGGCATCTGGTCCACGCGCTGGATTAGGAGAAATCGTTTTACCAGCTCGTCAACCTGGATCGTCTATTATGCCAGGGAAAGTAAATCCTGTTATGCCAGAGGTTCTTAACCAAGTGGCCTTCCAAGTAATCGGTAATGACCATACGATTTCTTTAGCATCAGAAGCAGGACAATTAGAATTAAACGTAATGGAGCCTGTGCTTGTCTTTAACTTAATTCAATCTATTAGTATTATGAATAACGTGTTCCGAGCATTTACACAAAATTGCTTGAAGGATATTGAAGCAAACGAAGATCGCATGAAAGAATATGTGGAAAAAAGTGTTGGTGTGTTAACAGCAGTGAACCCGCATATTGGCTATGAAGTAGCTGCACGCCTTGCGCGTAAAGCAATCCTATCAGGTCGTTCAATTCGTGAGCTTTGCCTTGAAGAGGGTGTACTAACGAAAGAGGAATTAGATTTAATTCTAGATCCATATGAGATGACACATCCAGGTATTGCAGGATCGAGTATTATGAAATTAAAATAATTTATTATGAAAGCACTTTGTCTATAGCAAAGTGCTTTTATATTTGGTTAAAAATAAAATGGTCAGGCGCAATCTTGGTGAATGAGCGCAAGCGAAGCGGGTATAGGAACGAAGGCTAAAAGCATCACGTCTTGTTTTAACGCCTTCGTGACCAACCTCGTCGCTTTCGCGCAAAAACCAACTGCTGCTGCCGCTTCGCTTTCGCGCAAAAACCAACTGCTGCTGCCGCTTCGCTTTCGCGCAAAAACCAACTGCTGCTGCCGCTTCGCTTTCGCGCAAAAACCAACTGCTGC